>DATLUO010000068.1 GCA_035533075.1 Pirellulales bacterium
CGGGACGAGCGCCGGCGCATCATCGTTAGGCATCAGGCGTCACGCGTCAGGAAAAAGTCAATTCAAGTGTTTCTGAACCCTGAACCCTGAACCCTGAACCCTGAACCCTGAACCCTGAACCCTGAACCCTGAACCCTTTGACGGTGGGCCGGCGCTCGCAAGCTCGCCGGCCCCACCTTACGTGCGAACCGGCTCCTGCGTATGATTCTCTCAGCCGGGTATCTCGAACCACATTGACAATCGCATGGCCATACCTTCACCGGGCAGTAAACTACGCGAAGCGGTCGCCGACGCCACTCTTCCCGTGCCGGGGGCATTTAACCCCCTGGTCGCGAGAATGATTGAAGATATGGGTTTCGAGGCCGCATACCTGTCGGGCGCGGCGTTCTCGGCCGGCGAGCTGGCCCTGCCCGACATCGGCCTGTTTACCCTCTCGGAGTTGGCCGAGCAAGCCCGCCGCACGACCCGCAATCTCGGCATACCGCTGATCGTGGATGCCGACACCGGCTTTGGCGAAGCGATCAACGTGGAACGCACGGTGATCGAGCTGGAGGCGGCCGGCGCGGCGGCTATCCAGCTCGAAGACCAGCGGCTTCCGAAACGCTGCGGGCACCTTTCCGGCAAGAGCCTGGTGTCGATCGAAGAAATGTGCGCCAAGCTTCGGGCGGCCGCTTCCGCGCGGCGCGACCCCGACCTGGTGATCGTCGCCCGCACCGATGCCCGTGGCGTCGAAGATTTCTCGTCGGCGCTGGTCCGCGCGCGGCGCTATCTCGAAGCGGGCGCCGACTGGATTTTTCCGGAAGCGTTGGCCGACGAAGAAGAGTTCACGACTTTCGCTCGCGAGATCGACGCTCCGCTGGTGGCGAACATGACGGAGTTCGGCAAAAGCCCATTATTCACCCTCGATCAACTGGCCGAAATGGGATACTCGGCCGTGCTTTATCCGGTGACGCTGATGCGCGTGGCGATGAAGGCGGTGGAGGCCGCGTTGGCGATGCTCGCCTCCGAGGGTACGCAGCGCGACCTGCTCGATCTGATGCAGACGCGTCAAGACCTTTACGACCTGCTGCGCTACCACGACTACGAAGCCCGCGACCGGGCCTTCTTCGGCAACGCGCCGCCGCCGTAGGGCGTGTACAAGGCCGTAGGGTGGGACCAGCGAGCTTTCCGTTAGCACGGCGTTAAATCTTGGTAAGCCGTTTGACAGGCGGCGAAACCACGGTCTACTGGCATCCTGCGCGTCATCCCCACGGCCGAGCAGTGAAAGCGACGTGGCTGACCCCATCGAGGCGCTCGACCGTTTCCAATTGCGGGCTCACGCGCGGTTGTTGCGGGCGGCAGTCGTGCTGTTCGGCAAGAAGCCGTCCGGCAACTATCCGCAATGCCAGTTGCGGCTGGCTCGTTTCAAGGGAATCGACAAGACCGAGTTTCTTGATAATCGGCAGGTTCAGGGCCATGCCTTCGGGTTGCTCGACGAGGCGATGCACTTCATCCTCCGCAACATTCCGATTGCGGGGCGGATCGAGTCAGCAAAGCTGGAAAGGACTGACACGCTGTCTGAAAGCGATGGCTTGTTGGGTCCGAGGCTGAAGTTCTATTTGTGGCAGTTGGCTCAAACGCATGCCGTAACAATCGAGGCAGCAAAAAGAGCCTTTATGCCTGGGAAGGAGGGTGGAACGGAGGACGAGAGGGAAGAGAAAGAATAACGCTGCTTAGACGGCGGTATTTGTTCGCTGACATGAAAGTGCCCAAAGACGACGACAAACCCTTGACGCCCGCCCAGGCCCGGCAAAAGGTCCAGTACGGCCTCGAAGACCACTTGTCCGGCAAAAACCCAGAAACGATCTTGTTCCGCCTCAAGCCGACCAAGAAGGCCGACGAAATGTACCCGTTGAAACTGACCCAACAGCAACGAGACAGCTTGATCCACCGCACTCGGCTCAAGAACAAGCTCAAGGAGAGACTCAAGGAAGCAGGAGAAGGCACGCAGGTCGTCAGCATCACCCGGAAAGAACTCGATCACCTAGACGACGAGATACCGTCCGCCGCCGTTTATGCCCCCGGCCCGCATAAGAAGCGGCTTATGGCAGTAATGCGCAAGGTCGCTGAACTCATCGCCTCTGACCGGCCGAAATTGGCCGGTGAGGAAGCGCCGAAGACCCGCAAGACGGCCCCGAAGAAGGGCGACGTGATCTATCAGTTCAAGATCAGTCTTCTCGAAATCAAGCCGGCGATCTGGCGGCGGATTCAAATCCACGATTGCACACTGCCCGACCTGCACGAGTACATCCAAGCCGCCTTCGGCTGGTGGAATTACCATCTGCACCAGTTCGAGATCGCCGGCACGACCTACATGGAGCCGGACCCGGATGGCGACGACTGGGGAATGGAATTCGAGGACGAGCGGGGCATCCTCATCAGCAAGCTGCTGCCTCAGTCGGGCGAGCGCACTCGCTGGCTTTATGAATACGACTTCGGCGATGGCTGGCGGCACGAGGTTCTGTTCGAGGGCTTCCCGACGGCCGACCCCAAGGCAAAATATCCGGTGTGCCTTGAAGGCGCACGGGCGTGCCCACCCGAAGATTGCGGCGGCCCTTGGGGCTACGTCGATTATCTGGAAGCCATTTCTAACCCCAAGCACAAAGAGCACAAGGACATGCTTCGGTGGCGTGGTCCGTTCGATCCCGAAGCCTTTGATGCAAAGAAGGCGACGAGGGAAATGAGGAAGGTGAAAGTGTGATGAAAGAGCCTGACAAGATGTCGGAGATGCTCAAGGAAATGGCGGAGCGTTTGCTTCGTGAACCCGACGGCGTTCCATCGTCGGAGGCTTTCAACGTCGCACTCATGTTCGCCAACATCGCTTGGAATGAAACTGTCGGCCTGGATAACGCTCGACAGGGTTACCGCTCGGCTTGGGAACAGATCGAGGCGGAGAACCCCGCACTGTGGAACCAGTTGAAGTCGAACGACGTGGACGCCATGATCGACGAACTCATTCGCTTCAAGCAAGAACATTACCCGAATGACAAACGACGAATTCTCGCCTGCGGCACCACGCCTGAAAGCAAGGTTCGTGTGGAATGGATGGTTCCCGCCACTCCGGGAGTCAGTTCAAAGTGGGAGATGCAGCTCTTCGGGCTGGTGAGAATGGGAGAACGAGAGCAAGCAATCAAATTCGTGCAGAAGACGGTGGGCGTGTCTCGCAAAGATGCGGCGAAGAAGGTTGCGTCGGTCGCTGCCCAGTTACGGATGTTGTAAACCCAAGGAAAGGACTAGAACCGTGCCAAAAAAGACGAGCCGAGCATCGAAGCGACCAGCCTCGCTTTCATGGGAGTTTGACCCAGACATCCCCACGCACGACTTCTTTGAAGGCGGTTCCCTGGATGACTTGGGGAACCTCGAAGAAGCCGTCGATAGTTTCGTCTGGTGGTTGGAAGAGGGCTGTTTTCTGACGTGGGAGGCGGTCATCTGTGAAGAGCAAGACATCCCCCTCACGCCCAGGCAGAAGAAGAGATTGGGCGGTCTGCTGAACTTCAATGATGTCGGAGACGGTGCAATCCTTTACATTGACGAAATCCCCCGGCCTAGTGAACCCTGGTACGTCATCTTCAAGAAAATCGTGCCGCACTTGCTGATTGAGCCGTATCGCACTTTTGATTGTCACGAGCAAGTGAACTGCGAGGGCTGGAACCGGATCGCTACCGGCCTCCTAGAGCATGGGCAGGGGCTTTCCTTGCCACCAAGCGTGGAATCTTGGGAGGCGTTAGTCCCGGTGGAGTTGCGCCATAAACTCTGGCTGCAACGGTGCTTCAACAGCCTTGATGGTTTGGGACAGGATGCGAGCCTGACCCTGAAAGACCCTGAAGAGCATTACCGAATGAACTGGTTCTTCCAAAGTCTGCGAGAATGCAAGGCTACGGTCGCCTACTTCCACCTAACCCTTGAATCGCTCCTCAACCGGCTCGTGCTTCCCCCAGAGGAGCAGGCGGTCTTCGTGAAAATGATGCAGGATAAGCTCGGCCTGGGTTCGCCCCAGGAGCAGATCGCCAGTCACCTTTAGCCTTGAAGTGGGCAATCATCCCGATTATTCGAGCAATGCAGTCGCCAATAGCAAAGCAGAAAAAAGCTGGTGCAGGAATGTCTGACAAGGTTCAGCCTGTCTTCGAGCAGATCACTGGGCTGGTCGATGCGTTCTGCCGTGAGCATCTGAATGACGAATATGCCGAGCTATGCCGCAAGCTGACAGAGAAGCTCGCCCGGAAGCGACCTTCGCCATTGGTGAGCGGCAAGCCGACCACTTGGGCCTGCGGCATTGTGCGGCACGATTGGATGGGTGAACTTCCTCGACGACAACAGCAAAGATCCGCACATGAAGCTGACCGCCATCGACAAGGCATTCGGCGTCGGCGAAAGCACCGGCCAAGGCAAGTCGAAGGAGATTCGCACGATGCTAAGAATAAGGCCGATGGACCACCATTGGACGCCGCCGAGTCGGATGGACGACAACATCATGGTTTGGATGCTGAACGTCAACGGGTTGGTGATGGACATTCGCCGTTGCCCCAGTTGGCCGATTATTTTAGCAATACTTTTGTCCGTGCGGCGAAGCAGCCCGCTGGCGTTCGTCGAGCTGCGGTGAGAAGTCGAAAAGATCCTGTCCAAGCCAACGGCGCGGTAGAACACAGGGAGCCACGTGCGCGGATGCCCGCAACCGATCCAACCCAAGCCAGTCGCGAGATAGAACACAAGAATGTTTCGGTTCCGAGCGGATGACGCTGGAAGCCCGCGCCGGAAACATACCACCGCGGAACTACGAGATGATGGAATCCTTCGGGTTTTTCCCGTTAGTGCAAATTTGCACGAACGGGGCGGAACGGCATCCATCACGGCGGAGCGTGATACGCCGGGACGCGAAGCATGCCAAGCCAGTCGCGCGGTAGAACGGCAGCAAGACAGAAAGATTATCAGACAGAAAAAATGAGCGACGAAACCCCCAATCCAAAATCGAAAATCGACAATCCAAAATTGAAGCCCCGCCCCCCAGATTTATCGTTGCGGCGCCAAAATGAGCCGCCCGAGAATATCGGCGCAAAGCCCAGCGGGCCAAGGGCTCGCGGGCAGGGCAAACCGGACACGTGCGTTGTTTTTGACAAGGTTAAATATTTTATGACAAGGGTAATTCGAGGCCACCCAACCGCACGTCGATGCGGAACCGGTCGCCTGGAGCGACCACCGCATCCAATCCTGGGACGCCCTCACCCGTCCCTCCCGGTGGCAGGCGGCGCGCAGCGCCGGCTCAGGTCTTTGACAATTTGGTAGACTCACATCACCGCGAAGTAATTCTCCACCGCGAAGTCAAAGTTCTCGGCCGACATCACCGGCGTCTGCCCCTGGAAGTCGCAGAGATTCTTGATCTGCAACAGGAGGTCGCGCGGCTGGCAACAGCGGAAGGGGCGGTTGGCGTAGTGCGCGCGGACCAGGTGGTCGACCGCCTCTTCAACGTAGACGAAGCCCATTTTCGGCGCAATGATGCGGAAAAGCTGCCGGAATTCTTCCTCCGTCGGATCGAGCACGTCGATCTTGTACGGAATCCGCCGCAAGAAGGCGTCGTCGACCAGGTCCTTCGGTTCGAGGTTGGTCGAAAAAATGACGAGCTGGTCGAACGGCACTTCGATCTTTTTGCCGTTCGGTAGGTTCAAATAGTCGTACCGCTTTTCCAAGGGCACAATCCAGCGGTTCAACAGTTCGTCGGTGGTCATCCGCTGACGGCCGAAGTCGTCGATCACCAGCGTGCCGCAGTTGCTTTTCATTTGCAGCGGCGACTCGCAGATGTTCGTGGCCGAATTCACCGTCACCTCCAGCGACGACATGGTGAGTTCGCCGCCCACGACGATCGTCGGCCGCTTGATGCGGACCCAACGCTTGTCGATCTGCCGGTTGTCGATCAGCCCGTCGGCTTTCTCCAGCGGCATCTCTTCGTGGTTGCTGGGATCGAACAGCCGCAGGATTTCGCCCTCGACGCCCACGGCGCGGGGAATCCAGATGCAGTTGCCGAAGGCCCGTGTGATTCGCTCGGCGATGCTCGTCTTGCCGTTGCCCGCTGCCCCGTAGAGAAACATGCCCCGGCCCGAGTTGATGGCCGGGCCGAGCCGGGCCATCATGCGTTTGTTCAGCAGCAAGTCGGCAAACGCCCGGTCGAGATCGGCCTGCGTGGGCCGCAGCCGGGTGAGCGATTGCGCCCGAACGCTGGCGGCGTAATCTTCCAGGGCGACCGGCGCGGAACCGAAGTAGGTGGAGTGGTCGGTGTAACGTCGGGCACGCTCGCGGCCGATTTCCGTGAGTTGGTACACATAGTCGTTCATCGGCGCCGTATCGCGATAAACGAGGAGTTGGTCGTTCTTGAGCTGGTGAAGATGGTCATCGACCAGCTTGAACGGCAGCCTGACCTGCGTCGCGGTCTCGCGTCCGCTGGCGGTGCCGTTGGCCAGCAGGAACTTCATCACCAGGGCTTCGAGCAGGCCCTCGCTGACACGGGCTTCGCGCAGCGAGGCGGGCTCCAACGGCAGGAATTCGCCCGACGCCGGATCCGTCGTTTGGCTCGTTGCAGGCGATACAAGCTGCTTCACCCGGCCCAGGAGATCGTCGAGCTTCTTGTCGGCGGGCCGGTCGGCCTTGGGTGGCACGGTCGGCTTTTGCGGCTGTGTGGCCGCCAGAGCGGCCCAGGCATCGCCGGCGGATGAATCTTTGCCGATCAGGCTTTCCAGAAGGCTTTCGGGAGACGTTTCCGCCATAAAACCAGAGATCCTGCCGGTCGCGAGGTGGTCGCTTGCAGCTTAAATGTAGGTTTCGCAAGGGTGGCGTCAAATGACGTAGCCGAAGACTCGCTGGTTCGAGCAGAGTGATGGAACGTGAAAGGCCCCCAGACAAGGCGGCGCTTTTGAGGTAAACTGCCGTCCATAAACATAGACCGCATCGACGGGGAGGATGGCCTTCCTAGGCCGTCACCGCTCGACGTGACGGGCAAGGAAGCCCATCCTCCGACTAAACGCCGCCATCGCAAATGTCACGGAGCTTGCTATGAACGATACCACCAAACGCGATGCCTTCGGTGTGCGCGATACCTTTGAATCAGGCCGCGGCCGGGTCGGCATCTATCGGCTCTCGAAGCTGGAACAGGCCGGGCTGTGTCGCGTGGCCGAATTGCCGTTCTCCATCCGTGTGCTGCTGGAATCGGTCCTCCGCAACTGCGATGGCTATGAGGTCACCGAGCGGCACGTCAAAGACCTGGCGGGCTGGCGGGCCAGCGCGGTCCCGGAAATCGAGATTCCCTTCAAGCCGGCCCGCGTGGTGTTGCAAGATTTCACGGGTGTGCCCGCCGTGGTCGATCTGGCGGCCATGCGCAGTGCCATCCAGCGGCTGGGCGGCGATCCGAAGAAGATCAACCCGCTCATCCCCGTGGATTTGGTAATCGACCACTCCGTGCAAGTCGATTACTTCGCCGACGGGCAGGCGCTCGATCGCAACGTCGACCTGGAATTCGAGCGCAACCGCGAGCGGTACGAGTTTCTGCGCTGGGGGCAGAAGGCGTTCGACAACTTTCGCGTGGTGCCCCCGGCCGTGGGCATCGTACACCAGGTGAACCTCGAATATCTGGCCAAGGGCGTCTTTGTGCGCGAGGATGATCGTGGTCCCGTCGCCTTGCCCGACACGCTCGTCGGCACCGACAGCCATACCACCATGATCAACGGCCTGGGCGTCGTCGGCTGGGGCGTGGGCGGCATCGAGGCCGAGGCCGTCATGCTCGGCCAGCCGCTGTTCATGCTCATGCCCGAAGTGGTCGGCTTTGAACTGACGGGCGAGCTGCGGCCCGGCGCGACGGCTACCGACCTGGTGCTCACCGTGACGCAGATGCTGCGCAAGCACGGCGTGGTGGGCAAGTTCGTCGAGTTTTTTGGGCCGGGCGTGTCGAACATGCAGTTGGCCGACCGGGCGACCATCGGCAATATGGCGCCGGAGTATGGCGCCACGATCGGCTTCTTCCCGATCGACCACGAGACGCTCAATTATCTGCGCCGCACGGGCCGCACGGACGACGAAGTGCAGTTGGTCGAGCGTTATGCGAAGGAACAGGGCCTGTTCCGCACCGACGACACGCCGGCCCCGCCGTTCAGCTCCAAGCTGTCGCTCGAACTGGGCACGGTCGAACCCTCGCTGGCTGGGCCCAAGCGGCCGCACGATCGCGTGCCGTTGGCGGGCATGAAGCGGTCGTTCGAGAAAGCCTTGCGGGCGCCGGTGAGCGAGCGCGGCTTTGCACTCGACGAAGCGGCGGTGAAACGCAAAGGGAAGATCGAGACAAACGGGCATAGCATGGAGATCGGCCACGGCGCGGTCGTGATCGCGGCCATCACGAGCTGCACGAACACGAGCAATCCCAACGTCATGCTGGGGGCGGGACTGCTGGCACGCAAGGCCGTGGCCAAGGGGCTGAAGGTCAAGCCCTACGTGAAGACGAGTCTGGCCCCCGGTTCGCGCGTGGTGAGCGATTATCTGGACAAAGCGGGCGTGACCGCCGATTTGCAGGCGCTCGGCTTTTATACCGTCGGCTACGGCTGCACGACTTGCATCGGCAACAGCGGCCCCTTGCCCGATCCTGTAGCCAAAGCGGTGACCGGCGGCTCGTTGGTGGTTTCCGCGGTTCTGTCGGGTAACCGCAACTTCGAGGGCCGCATTCACCCGCTGGTGAAGGCCAACTATTTGGCCAGCCCGCCGCTGGTCGTGGCCTACGCCCTGGCCGGCACGACGGACATCGACCTGCTCAACGAGCCGCTCGGCACCGGCAACGACGGCCAGCCGGTTTTTCTGGGCGACATCTGGCCCTCGCGCGAAGAAGTGACGCAGGCGGTGAACGAGACGGTGCTGCCCGAAATGTTCCGCCGACGCTACGCGAATGTGTTTGACGCCAACGAACGCTGGAACGAGATCCCGGTCAGCGGGGGCGATCTTTACGATTGGGACGAGGCGAGCACGTATATTCAGGAGCCGCCGTTTCTCATCGACTTGCCGCCGCAGCCCGGACCGATTCAGCCGATCACCGGGGCACGGGTGCTGGCGGTGCTGGGCGACTCGATCACGACCGACCATATCTCGCCGGCCGGGTCGATTGCGGCCACGAGTCCGGCGGGGCTTTATCTGCAAGAGCATGGTGTGGAGCCACGCGACTTCAACAGCTATGGCGCTCGCCGCGGCAACGATCGCGTGATGACCCGCGGCACGTTCGCCAACATTCGCATCCGCAACCAGCTTGCACCGGGCACCGAGGGCGGCGTAACGCGGCACCTGCCCGACGGCCAGCCGATGACGATCTACGACGCCTCGATCAAGTACAAAGCCGAGCGCGTGCCGTTGGTCATTCTGGCCGGAGCGGAATACGGCAGCGGCAGCAGTCGCGATTGGGCCGCCAAGGGCACGCTGCTGTTGGGCGTGCGGGCGGTGATCGCGGTCAGCTACGAACGCATCCACCGGAGCAATCTGGTAGGCATGGGCATTTTGCCGTTGCAGTTTTTGCCGGGCCAGACCTGGCAATCGCTCGGCCTGACGGGCGAAGAGCTATACGACATTTTCGGCCTCGATGACAATGTGCAGCCCCGCGGCAAGCTGAAGGTGCGGGCAAAGGCCGCCGACGGTTCTGTGAAGGAGTTCGAGGCGATCGTGCGGATCGATTCGCCGGTGGAGCGTGACTACTACCGCCACGGCGGAATCTTGCCGACGGTACTCAGAAAGTTGTTGGGCAGCGCCAAACCGACCGCTTCCCAAACCGTTGGCGCTGCCATTGACCCAAACAGGTCGTATAGTCGGCAAGAAGTCGCCGCTATTCTTGGGAGGAGCGAGGCCAAAGTGCAACAACTCTGGGATGCCTGGGATGCCCAAAGCGGACCACGAATCAACTATACCGAACAGACCGGCCGGGGGCCAGCGCGCGTGAGCACTGGGAATCACATTCAGCAGTATTTGAATGCGTATGGCAATACGCCGTAAGTGAAATTGGGCATCCAGACCGACGATGCCCCTCCTGATCGACATGCCGCCAATTTATAAACCGGCCCCACCGTGGAACCCGCCGCGAAGCCGCTATATTCACCTGTATCACGGATGGTACGAGTGACGACGCAGCAAACATAGTCGCTTCCGGGATCGATTTGTTCCGGTGCCGCCCCGACAGTGACTTCGGTCGTGGTTTTTACACAACGTCGAGCAAGCAACAGGCTCGTGACTGGGCCTGGGCACGGCTCTACGATCCGTCGTCCAGGTTCAAACGAAATACCATGCCTGTGGTTCTTCAGTTCCGAGTCGATCGACATGATTTGGCAGAATTAACGTCGATTAGCTTTGTTGTCGGAGCGAGGCGGAAAATCGCATTCTGGAGCCTTGTCCAACGCTGCCGGCAGAGTACCGCTGCAGTCATTAATGACCACCGCGGGCCGGTTGCTCTCAAAGACGGAACCCGGTGGTACGATATGGTTTGTGGACCGGTCGCAGCATTCTGGCGGCAGAGGGCGGCGATGCATGATGCCGACCAGTTCAGTTTCCACACCCCGCGCGGTGTCCGATTGCTTCAGCAGTTAATCGGCAGAGGATCGAGCAATTTTTTTAAGTCCGAAACGGTTGAGTGACAATGAATTCTGCATCAAGGAAGGAAATGGCAGCGACTTTTTGGGAGGACGTTGCATGCCTTTTGACCAAGGAGTACGGCCATCCCTCGAAGGTTGCGAGACAGGGAGTTAAAGACTACCGCAAAGAAATTATGCGCCGAAACGTCGCCGAAGACGTGGTTTACAATCAGGGCGAAGAGCGAACTGCAAAAGTGGTCGACGTGGTGATCCAAAAGGGGTTGCCCAAGTTCGTGCAGGCGAAGGCCGTAGCCGCCGGATTAAGTAAAGGTCGAAAAGGGGGCCACGCCAAGCCGGCGGGGAACGGTCGCCAAGTTGCGAAAAAGGGACGAAGATCATGAAGCGCGCGCGGAATGTCCGCGCTCGAAACGGAGCTTACTTTTCGGTGCCGCGCTTCACGGTCCGCGGAATTGGAGAATACGGCGGCGCCCGAACCTATGAGCCGCGATCAGCGTCGTCCGCCAACGGTTTCCTGAGCGACGATTTCCAGGTTATCGCGATAGTAGTCGATCGCTTCTGTTGGATTGAGGTTGAAGATGGTCCGACCCTCGGTTTCCCAGCGGACGCCGCGCAGGCGAAACTCGGCGGTCGCCGCGCGAAGGCTGCCGACCGCTTCAACGTGCTCCATGCCGCCGCCCTCGACGGCCTCGAAGCCGATCGTCACCGCCACGAAGGCGCACAATTCCCCGCTGCGGCGATCGCGGGCGTAGGAAACGTCGTCTTCGAAATCGCAAGACGACCAACGCAGGCCGCGGGGCTTGCCGCTGGCGGCCGCAAGCTGAAAGAACTTGGCCTCCAGCCGCTCGCGGCAACGATGGAACTCGCGTCGAGCGCGTTCATAGCGAGACGCCCGCAACGCCGAGCGGACTGGACCGTAGGCGATCGCGGCGAGGATGCCCACCACCGCGCACGCACCGGCCGCAATGGCAATCCATTCGATCATGGCCGCAGACTCCTGAGCAAGCACGAGATGACCGGCCGCGCTCGTTCGGCGGTCGACACCCTTATTCTAAAGCTTCGCCGCCACTTCCGGCAAGCAAGTGGTGTTCGGACATCGTAAAGCTGCGCACCGACTGCCCGACATCGGTCGAAACGGTCACGGTGTGGGCGGCGGGCAGGTCGAACCCACCGACCGTCGTCCAGCGGTCGTCGATCGCTTCACTGCGCAGCAGCCGGCCGCCGGCGTCGTCCCAGTAATGAACGGTGTAGCTCCGCGGCAGAAAGTGGCCGTCGGCCGTCCGCTGGTTGTCGAGCACGGTGATAGTCATGTTCTGCCGCCCCAGGGCACGATTCACGACGCTGATCTGGCGGTCTTTCACGCGATAGCTCGACGCGAAGTCGCCGCCGTCGAACAGCAGCAACCTGCCCAGCGGGTGCTGCACGTCATCGTCGCCGAACCAAAGCCGCAGCCGCTCGCCGGGCGTCGTTTGCCGCCACAGCGTCGTGTGGGCCACTTTGTCGATGAATCGCGGATCGCCGGCCGTCGCATGTTCGCTGAAATAGACCTCGGCCGCACGCCCGCCCTCCGCCGGCGGCGTGATGCGGATGAACAAGAAATGTGCTTGGGCGGGTTGCGCTCTCGCCGCCAGTAAAAGAATCAACAGACCACCGAAAAGCCAGCGGGCGAGGTTCAGCATGCAAGCATTCCTTTTCTCTGAGGACGGTTTACCGCCGCATTGGGCCCAAGTCGCGCTCAGCCCAGCATTTGGCGTCAGAACCGTCCCACTACGGCCGTGAATGGCTGGGCGGGCGAATGCCCAGAATCTCGTTCATTTCATCGAGCAATGCTCTCTTTGCCAGCAAATCGAGACTCGTCAGATCCCGGTCCCCAAACCGATCGCGCAAGTCGGGGTGCAACGCCAGAATCCGGACGATGTGCTTGTCAAGATCGCAGTCGAGGACCAATCCGCGCAGGCGGTCGACGTCGGGCCTAAGCCGATCGGCGGGAAGATCGACACCGCCGGTCACTGGAACAAAGTCATCGTGAAATGTAGGCATCAGAGCAATCCTTCCTGCGTGAGCCACGCTTGGGCCGATTCAGCGGGCAGTTCATATTCAATCATACCATCGTCGCGTTCCCGCGTCGCGATGAAGCCGCGGTTTTCATAGAACGCACGAGTCCGTTCGCTTGGAAGCGACATCAAGTTCACGCGTCCGTTCAAGCCGAGCCAGTAGCTATGGCAGACGGTGCGCAGCAAGAGCCCTTTTCCGACCCCTGCGAAGCGGGGCGACGGAACAAGCCAGGGGCGATTTCTTGGTGCAGCGGCGAGCCGGTCGACGTACACCGTTCCGAACTCGGGCGACAAGAACGATCGCGCGTCAATGCGATAACTGATTGCCCCTTGGATGTCGCCGTCATCGGTTTGCGCCCCGATGAAGTCCCAGACCAGCGAGTTTCGGTGCTCGCCAACAAGCTTTCGCCAGACCCAATGGTGGTCGCCCTCTTGCGCACGTTTAGATTTCGAGACGCCCTCGAGCTGCCACCATTGTGCGTCAATTCTGTTTGCAGCCAATGTTCGCGTTAGCTCGACGAGCGCGGCACTCACCTCGATTCCGTGCCAATGATCGAGGAGCCGAATCTCGGACGGCATGTTCATGGCTGGTCTAAGTTAGGTGACCTGATCGTAGTGGGACGACGGCGGCATGTCCAAAAAGAGGACGTCGCAGGGAGAGGCTGAAGAACGCCAAATTGTACCCAAGTTGCCTTGCATTCGGCAGGCGTTGCCTTTTGACAACACGCGGTGGACTTCCGGCAACTCTCGTCGGCGAGCTTAAGGATACCAAGTGGAAGTAACCTGCTTCGCCGCCGCTGGTTACATGCGATGGCACTCGCGCGGCATTCGCCTTGCGGTACGAGTCCAGCACCTGATGCCTGACGCCTAACATAACATCGCCTTTCCCACTCCATGCTCCACGTCACAGAAATCAACGATCCGGCAGAACTCGCGGGCTGCCGCGTCCTTTGGAAGTCGCTGTTGGCCAAAACACCGGGTGCGACGTTCTTTCAATCGCTCGACTGGCTGGAGCCTTATTGGCGGCATTTCGGGCACGACCAGAAGCTGCGCGTGCTCGTGGTCCGCGCCGGCGACGAGACCCTCGGCATCGTGCCGTTGGTCGTCCGCACCGAGAAAGCCAAACTGGGCAGGGCGCGGGTGCTCACCTATCCGCTCGATCACTGGGGCACTTTCTATGGCCCGATCGGAGCCCAGCCCGCGGCCACCTTGATCGCCGCCTTGCAATACCTCCGTACGCGGCCGCGAGATTGGGATTTGCTCTCGCTGCGCTGGGTGCATCGCGACGGCGGCGATCGGGGACGGACGCTACGGGCCATGCGGTTCGTCGGTTGGACCCCGCTGGAAGAGCCTGGCGAACAGGTTCCCGTCATCGACATGAGCGGTCCGTGGGACGACTATTGGTCGACGCGCGACGGCCATTGGCGCGGCAACGTGGCCCGCAGCCAACGCAGGCTGTCCGAACAGGGCGAGATCGACTATGTCCGTTATCGACCGGCGGGCATCGCCTACGGCGACGCCGACCCGCGCTGGGATCTGTTTGAGCAGTGCCTGCGGGTGGCACGCCAGAGTTGGCAAGCGGGCGTGCGCCATGGCACGACGCTCTCGCACGACTCGCTGGCTGCGTACCTGCGCGATGCCCACCTGGCGGCCGCACGTGCCGGCGGCCTCGATCTGAATCTCTTGACGGTGGGCGGCCGCCCGGCGGCGTTCGCCTATAACTTTCACCATCACGGTCATCTGTTTGGCCTGCGGATGGGTTACGATGCCGCGGTCAGTCGTCACGGGTGCGGCACGGTGCTTTTGCGGCGGATGGTCGAAGACAGCTTCCGCCGCGGCGACCACACCTTCGACCTTGGTCCCGCCTCGCTCGATTGCAAAAGGCACTGGCAGACGTCGGTCGAAACGAGCTATCGCTACACGCATTTCGCGTCCCGCGCCCCCCGCGTTCAAGCGCTGCGGTTGAAACGCCATGTTCAACGCCGCTTGGCGGCCCACATTGGATAAAGGCGTATTGTCACTCGCACGAACTTATGTCGTCGATCGGCCCACGGGCGAAGCCAGGTCGGCAAAAAGCTCAAGCTGCAAGTCGCGCAGCCGCGGCGCCGCACTCCGCCAGCGGTCGCCGCAAGCCGCGGGGTCGAAACGTTGCGGCTCAAGAAAGAGCAGGGCTGGCTCGCTCAGGTGGTGATGGCGGGCCAGCCGCAGCAAGAACCACCAATCGAGCCAGCTCAGCCGGTGAGCTCGGCACAACTCGCGAAACAGCGCCTGCGAGCTGTTGTTGTTCGATTGGCTTTCCGATTTGACGAACACGCGGGCCACCCCCCAGACGCTGACAAAAAACAGGCAGAAGATCATCAACGCGGTCGCCAGGCCGCTGGTGTCGAAATCGGTCTGCCGATGGTGCATGCCGCGCATCACGTTGCGGATGGCATGCTGATCGGCGAACAAGACCGGGTACAGCCGCCCGACGAGGTTATCCATGTGCCTGCTCCAGTTGTTCGACCGGGACGGCTGGTTCGTTGTCCGCGGCTTCGATGGAATCCGCCAAGAGTGCCATCTCCGGCCGCCGGCGATAAAGCTTCTCCAGACTGTCGGTGGCTGCCTCGCGCACCGTCAAGCTCGTGTCGCGCTCGGCCGTGCGCAGGGCCAGGCAAGCGTTGGCCGAGTCGCACTGCCCCAGTGCCCGTGCGGCTTCGAGCCGGACCAGATGATCCTCGTCCTCGATGCGGGCGATGACGGCCGCTTCGAGTTGTTTGACCACCTGCATCGCTTCGGCCACTTGCAGCGCCCGAATGCGTCGGCGGCGCGAAAGGGCCTGCATTTCTTCAATGAGCTGAGGCACGGCGTCGGGATCGACTTTGCGGACCAGCATGCCGGTGCTGCGGCGGACTTGGTCTTCGAGCATGTCGAAGGCGGCAAGATAGCGTGCGAAGCTGAACTCCGACAGGCTCTGCCGGGCGGCCTGCCGCACCGACGGCTCGGAACTCTCGGCCAGTTCGACCAGGAGTGAAACCGCGCCCGGAATGCCTCGCTCGCGCAATTGGCTGAGCACGGCCGACTGCACCTGCGGATCATCGTCGGCCAGGGCCTTGAGGGCCACATTGTTGGCCTCGCTGCCGTGAAATTGGGCCAGCGCCGCGACGGCTGCCCGGCGTCCGCCCACGGTGCCGGCCGCCATCAAGTGGGCGATGATGTCGAAGGCTTCCAGCCGGTTCATGCCGGAGGCCATCACCAGTTCGACCACGCTGTGCTGTGCGGCATCGTCGAGCTCGTCGAGCAGGGCCTCGTTCGGCCTCAGCCAGGCAAAATGCTCGATGCGGGCCAGGTTGCGTTTGGCCGTCGCCGACGGCTCGCTGCCGATCTTGCGGAGCAGGGCTTTGACGAACGGAGCGTCGCGGCGATGAGCGATGGCGGTGAGCGCGGCCGAGGGCGCCTGCGGATCGTCGATCGAGCTCAGCAGCAGCCGCAGCACGCCCGGACGCGTGCCGTGCGTGAGGGTCTCGATCACCGGACGATAACTGGCGTGCAGCGGATCGAACAGAAGCTGCTTCAGGGTGGCGTTGTCGCGTTCGCAGAGCATCAAGAAC
Organism: Pirellulales bacterium; assembly: GCA_035533075.1. NCBI lineage: Bacteria > Pseudomonadati > Planctomycetota > Planctomycetia > Pirellulales > Pirellulales bacterium. The sequence continues at coordinate 16,270 of DATLUO010000068.1, forward strand.
GCCTCGACCGGCTCGTTGCGGCGGTGACGCGCGTAGCGCATGACCGAGGCTTCCAGGGTGCTGACCAAATGCCCGCGGAGCGTCCGCGGGTCTTGTCGCGGACGAAAATTATGGGTGCCGGCCAGGTCGTCGTAGAACAGCTCGGCCAGTTTCAGGGCCGTTTCAGCCGCCAAGGGAGCGTTCGGGTTCGATTCATTCTCCAGCACGTTGATGAGTGCGGGCATCAAGTCATATTCGTGGAACCAGAGGATGGCCTGGCAACTGTTGGCGCAGCTTTGGCCGTCGCTGGAAACGAGTGCGTCTCGCAGCGCGTGCGACATGGTGCCGCGATATTCGTGCAGGATTTCCCGCCAGTGCGGGTCGAGCGCGTGCAGGCGGCGCAGCAACTGTTGATGGCCGGCCAGGCTGTGGCGCTTCAGCAGCGTCCGCAGGGCCGCTTCGCTCACGTGGCGATCGGGCGATTCAAGCGCGTGCAAAAGCAGGCCCGTCGCCGCCTCGTTTTCGGTGCGGGCAAGCAGGTCAAATGTAATCGAAAGTCCTTCGTGGGGCGGCACCGCCGTTGCTCCTGGCGCGTAATAAGTCACGCAACTCTAGGTTTTTATCGCTGCCCGGCGATAGACGCGGCGCGAGGCGCCAAACGGTTACTTGATTTAGCCCGTGTTTCCGTTCAAATTGGAACTAACGGCTCTCGACGCTGCTGAGACCGCCGGAACCGTAGCCCGCTTGCTCCGCACGCGGAACCGGGGGCCTAGAACTGCTACAATCGTCACGCACGGCCGCGCTGGTTGTTGTCCTGCCCGGTTCCGCGCGTGCCCCTGACCCCGCCTTTTCGACTTGCCGAGAAACCTCATATGTCTTCCACCACCGCCGCACCGGAGATCCTCAATCGGGAGTTTTTGGAGATGCGGGCCAAAATCCTGGAGTTGGCTGCCTCGCTCGATCGCATCGACCGGGCCGACGGTTCCGTCGCCGCCGATCCTCGTATCGAGCGGATCGAGCAGGGACTAGCCGTGCTCGCCGAATCCGGAGCGGGCCGGGCGGAAAAGGTGCAGATGATTTTCTCGCTCGCCTATCAGGAAGGCTGGCAAAGGGATTTCGGGATGGAAAAGGGACCGTGATGAATGGCATCAAATTAAGGAATTTGAGCCACAATAGGTTGTGCTAGCAGCCATCTGCTTGCACAACATATTGTATGCGGTTCGGCTTAATTTGATGCCATTCGGGACTGTGATCTGTTTACGCCCGATAAGACGGCATAAGGAGGACGAAATGGCTAGTATCGAAGACGGTCCCCACTACGAGATTCACTCTATGGAACTTGCCAAGTGGCTCGACGAGAAGGCGGCTGAAACCTGGTGGAACGTAGATGGTGATCCCCTGTTGACGGGCAGAATGCCGTTCCCTGCGCCCGCCGACGAGCTTGCTGCTGAGCTCCGGAAGATCGACCGTTTTCTGATAGCCGAGGCATCACCTGCTGACAGCGAGGCAAGAGGGCAATTGATTCGTGCCGATGAGGTAGAGCCACGATTAATACGCTCCGTCGGCGACTTGTATCGCTCGAAGTTGCCGCCCGATTTATCCAATGACAAATACCTTAGCTTGCGGTGGAAAGGCGCGAATCACGAATGGTTGCTTGTCGAAGACAGCCTAACCGCCGAGCAGTTTCGCGAAGAGACCGTACCGAAGGCAAACTAGGAGCAGTCCATGCCGCGACTACCCATCGATCTCGCCCGAAAGATTAAAGACGTCTTGCAACACGTTCAGCCGCTTCCGGACGAGGCGAAAGCGCCGATTCTGCACTACTGGCGGACGGGTGCGGATACCTGGGTTTCTCTGGCATATCTTGAGCGAGCGGTGCGCGACGGTGAGCGACGACCGTCCGTGGGCTCCCGCCACCTCGGGCGACTGTACGGAATGGTCCTCGTTAATCTGGCGTCAACCTTTGAGCGTTTTCTTAAAGAGATCGCGGCAGAATGCGTCGATGTTCTCGCCGACTTCATCGTCGATGACCGCTTTAACGTTTTTGCGATTCAGGGAAGCGCCATCGCATCGCATTTTGGTGCGGCAACGCTCGGCAAATCTCTTTGCGAATCTTCGACGTGGCTCGACTGCGAAGAGATCAACAAGCGATTCCGGAGGCTGCTCTCCGATCCATTCCAGATAGGCGGCAAGTCGTTCGATCTTTTTCCCAAGCAGAGCCAGCAACCTGCGGAGCATCAGTGGCGGTTCGAGCCGATGAACTTGATTTGGCAGATACGTCACACAGCAGTGCATAACGTCGGTGTCATCACGAATTCCGATGCCGTCAAGATGCGGCTGTGGACGAAGGAAAACGTAGACGCCCCGCAAATTCTGGCGCCGACGCGCCGCGACCTTAACCATTTGAAGCGGTTCTTGGACGACACGGCAAACGTCTGTAATGCGCGGATCGGCGAGCGCTTGGCCGAACTGCTAACGGCAGTCTACACGCCCACGGATTCGTTCGCCACGCCCCAACAACTGGCTGACCGTGTGGCGGCCGTGTTTCGATTGCCCATGCAGATCGCTGGGGCAAAAGGCATCGTTCCCAGCGACTAATCCACGACGAGGGAAATACATGTCATATTACATCGATCCCCACATCCACATGGTTTCGCGCGTCACCGACGACTATGAAACCCTGGCCAAGATGGGCTGCCTGGCCGTGAGCGAACCGGCTTTCTGGGCCGGCTTCGATCGCGGCAGCGTCGACGGCTTTCGCGATTACTTCCACCAGCTCACCGAGTTCGAGCCGAAACGGGCTGGCTGGTACGGCATCCAACATTACACCTGGCTCTGCATCAACGCCAAAGAGGCCGAGAACGTCAGCCTCTCGCGGCAAGTGATCGCCATGATCCCCGAATTCCTCGACCGGCCCGGCGTGCTCGGCATCGGCGAGATTGGCCTGAACAAGAACACCCGCAACGAGTCGATCGTCTTTCTGGAGCACCTCGATCTGGCGGCCAAGACGAACGAGCAAATCCTGATACACACGCCGCACCTGGAAGACAAATACAAAGGAACGCGGATGATCCTCGACATGCTCTGCGGCGACCGCCGCATCGACCGCGGCCGCGTGCTGGTCGATCACGTCGAAGAGCATACCATCCGTCCCGTGCTGGAGGCGGGCTTCTGGGCCGGCATGACGCTCTATCCCGTGAGCAAGTGTACGCCGCAGCGCGCGGTCGACATGGTCGAGATGTACGGCCCCGAGCGGTTGCTGGTGAATTCTGCCGGCGACTGGGGACCGTCGAAGCCGACGGCCGTGCCCGACTTCATCCTGGCGATGCGGCTGCGCGGCCATCCCCAGTCGCTGATCCGCCGCGTCGTGTATGAAAACCCCATTAAGTTTTTCAGTCAGAGCCGCGGGTTTCGTTTCACCCCGCCGGACGCTCCGGCGGCCCGTAGCTGACTTCGTGAGAAGTCAGGCGGTGGCTGGGGCAGAGCTTGGCCGTAATTGCCCGGACCCGCGATGCGGCCAAGCAGAATACTCACGTATGCTGCGGCAACGTGGCGCGGTAAACTATATGAGGCACCGAACAAGCATCTCAGGTGAGAGGTGAAAATGATCAAACCGTTGCATGGAATTGTCCGCGGAAAGACGATCGAGCTGACTGATGAGCTTGGGGTGGCAGATGGTCAGGAAGTTGTAGTGCAGGTGAAAGTTGTCGCGCCGACGAAGAAATGGGGCGAGGGCATTCTTCGCAGTGCGGGCGCTATGGCGCCCTATTGGACGGAGGAGGATGACCGAATCCTCGATGAGATATACCAAGACCGAACGCGAAGCAGCCGGCGAGAGATTCCCGAATGAGTTTCCTGCTGGACACCAATATTTGTTCGGCCCACTTTCGTCGGCCGGCGGGTCTTGCGCATCGTTTCATGCAGTATTCTGGTCGGCTATTCGTCCCGACGATTGTTCTGGGCGAGCTTTTCGCCTGGGCTTATCGGCGGGACGATCCAAAGCCGCTGCTGAAAGTTCATCAACGGCGACTTACTCCTGGATGTCGCGGTCCTCGATTTCGATTCCTCATGTGCTGAAGAATACGGGAGGAGGCGAGGACAATTGCTGCGCCAGGGCATGCCGGTCGGCGAACCAGACGTGATGATCGCCGCAGTCGCACTGGTCCACGGCCTGACCCTTGTGACCCACAACACGGTGGACTTCCAGCACATCCCCGGCCTGCGTTTGGATGACTGGCTCGCACCGTGAGGGCCGGATTGGCTCCTCAATTGCAGATCATCGAGAATCACGGCTTGCCATGTCGACGTTGGCACTTGATCGTCTCCTACAGTACTTGGGCGTTTGATGGCGCGACGTGTGGGCTATAAAATGCCAGCCAGGCGCTCGCACCGCGAGGGCGCTCAACGCTCCGCCTCAAATCAAGGATTTACGTTGTCTACCGCTCCGAAACAGAGAAGCCTCGGCGATGTTCTGCAGGAATTCAGCCACCACCGCCGCCTGATGCAGGAGGAATTGCAAAAGGTCATCGTCGGACAGGACGACGTCATCGAGCAGCTCTTCGCCGCCATTTTCACTCGTGGCCACTGCCTGTTGGAAGGCGTGCCGGGGCTGGCCAAGACCCTCATGGTCAGCACCCTGGCCCGCATCCTCGACGTCAATTTCAAACGCATCCAGTTCACGCCCGACCTGATGCCTTCCGACATCACCGGCACGAACGTGCTGGAAGAAGACGAGCATGGCAAGCGGAGCTTCCGGTTCGTCGAGGGACCGGTGTTCACCAACATTCTCTTGGCCGACGAAATCAACCGCACGCCTCCCAAAACGCAGGCCGCCTTGTTGCAGGCCATGCAGGAGCGGGAAGTGTCCGTCGGCCAGCAGACGTTCAATCTGCCCGATCCCTTCTTCACCATTGCCACGCAAAACCCGATCGAGCAGGAGGGCACGTATCCGCTGCCGGAGGCCCAGTTGGACCGCTTCATGTTCAACATCAAGGTGAACTATCCCAGCCTGGCCGACGAAGAGCGGATTTTGGCTTCGACGACGCGGGGCGAGCGGCCGGAGGTGCGCAAGGTGCTATCCGGCCGGGCGATCTTGAACCTGCAAAAACTGGTCGGTTCGGTGGCCGTGAGCGAATATATCATCAAATACGTGGCCCGGCTGGTGCGCTCGACGCGGCCCCGGAACGACGATCCGCCCGCGCCGGCCTTCGTACGCGAGTTGGTCGATTGGGGCGCGGGGCCGCGTGCCGGGCAGTTCCTGATTCACGGCGGCAAGGCCTTGGCGGCGATGGAGGGGCGGTTCTCCGTGGCCATCGACGACATCAAGAAGGTGGCCATTCCGGTGCTCCGCCACCGCATCAGCACCAACTTTCAGGCCCAGGCCGAGGGGATGACCAACGACGGCATCGTCGAGCGGCTGTTGGCCGAGTTGCCGACGCCGGAAATTCCGAAGTTCGAAAAGTAGGTGTGCATCGCCGCTGGCTGGCGTTGTGCCGCCGATAATGTACGGCAAATTGCGGTTACCTGTGGTGAATCAGAAAAGGGCGTTGACGATGAAAAAGCTTCAGACCGCGGGTCTGTCGGTCTTATTTCATATTCTTTCGATTGGCGGCCTTGCCGCAGCGGAGCCGACACCCGCAACGGCGTGGGCGTTTGAAGATACGGATGAACATCCGGGACTGAGCGACCCTTTGGTGTCCGGGGAACTGGTCGTCGTCGGAAGTGACTCAGGCGTGTTACACGCCTTCAATTCGGCGAGCGGTCAAGAGGTATGGCAGTACCAACATGCAGCCCGCATTTATGAGCGACCGGAGTGCGACGAACGGCATATTTATGCATTCGCGCAGTTCGACGGCGTCGTCGCGCTGAAGCGCGACGATGGAAAAGTCGCTTGGAATAAGCCATCGAGCTTGGGGTATGGCGCTCTCGCCGTCTGCCCGGAGCGTAGGCTGCTTATCTTAGGCGGATTCGACGGCATGATCGAGGCGTACGATGCGGTCACATTCGATCAGAAATGGAAGGTTGATGTTCTCAGCGATGCACCCCAGGATCCGCCGGGCGCCGACGGCAAACGGGCGCGGTTCGAAGGGAAACCCGCGAGGCCCACCGCCGCAATGTGCGACGACAAACTCGTTTTCGTTAGTCTATTCGACCAGTCGCGAGTCGTTGGGTTGGATCTCATTACCGGAGCGAAGCGATTTGATTATCAGGCCGGCGGGTGGGTGTTTCATGCGGCATTCCGTGACGGCGATCGCGTGTACATCGGCAGTCAAGACAAGTCGTTGCACTGCGTCGCCCGCAATTCGAGCAAGCTCCTTTGGAAGTTTGAAACGATAAGCCGCATCGAATCGAGCGCCGCCGCCAAGGACGGACGCGTCTACTTCGGCTCATGTGATGGCGGCTTTTATTGCGTCAACCGTCTAACGGGCACACTGCTTTGGAAGTTCGACGTTGAAACCGACCATGAACGCACCACGGCCATCTATTCGGATCCGTTGATCCTCGGCGATGCGGTCTGCTTTGCGGCGGGGGAGGGACAGGTCTACGTTCTGGACCTGGCAAGCGGAAAGCTGCGTTGGAAGTATCGGCCTCTCAGGGGCGCAGAACTTTTCAGTTCTCCGGCTACCGACGGGACACGAATTTTCATAACAACGCGTCCTCGGCTCAATAACATGGGCCAAGCGACAAGCGGCAAGGCGGCCCTGGTTTCGATAGATCCGTACTTCAAAGTGATTGATCCCTTCGCTCCTTGACGGCCGGACACGGCCATGCATCACTCCTCATGGAGCAAGGCCGGCTTGATGGTCCAGGCCTGTCGCTTGGCCAACTCCATCATGGCCGGGGCACGAAAGCCGGGTGGAAAAATCACCCAGCCCCAAAGTTGCGGCCCGTCGTCGGCCACGTACCGCTCCGCCGCCAGGTGGGCAGGCTTCAACACGACCGACTCGGGCGGAACCCCGCCGCCAGCCAAATCAGCGGCCGCGCCCGCCAACGCAACCAGGTAGCTCTCCGGCGGCGCTGACTTGCTGCCCAGCCAAACGGCGTTCGGTACTCGATTGTGCCATTCGACGTAGTCGGCCATGTCTTTGGCCGTCCGCGAGAACTGCGACCAATCGACGGTCAAGTCGCCGCTCAGCGTCGGCGTCGGCCCGGTGGGGCCGAGCGGCGAGGTTTTCAAACGTAGCGTCGCCTGGCCCGGACCGCCGCTCTCGGCCACAAATTGATTCAGCAGCGCGAAAACTTCGCTCGCCGCCAGCGTGAAGCCATCGTGCCGCTGAAACGAGACCTCGCGGGAAACACGCTGGGCGATGGTCTTGATGTCGCGGGGGCCAAATTCGCGGTCGCGCGCCTGGTCGCGGTAAAGCCGCGCCGCTTCGGAAGCGGTGATGAACCGCACGTCGTTGAAGCCGCGAAGGTAGCGGATGTAGCCCTCGAAGTTGCGCCAGGCGAGGGCCGACTCCGCGGGGCTTTTCCGCGGCGGCAGCTTCCACTCGTCGCGCGGCGGATTGGCGCCCTGGCGGAAGTTGACGCCGTCCCAGAACTCTTTGTGAACGAATTCGCAAGGATGATAGTAGATGCTCACCACGCCGCCACCTTGCTCGCGCAAGGCCGCTCGGGCGTTTTGAAAGCGGTCTTCCGCCGCGCGCAGGTCGCTTTCGGCGTTCAGCCCGGTGCGCAAGGTGTGGGCCAGCCGGTAGAGCGTAAGCACGCCGCAGTAGTAGTGCGGCTTGTCGTCGAGGCCGACGTGCCCTCCGGCGTCGAGATAGACCGGCATCTGCCAACGCCGCATGCCGCCGAACGACTGCGGCGCCCAGGAGCTGCCCGGCTGACCGTAGCAGCTTGGCGCCTGTCCGAAAATCCGCTCGACGTCCGCCCGGCCTGGTCCCTCGCGACGGTCGAACTCCGCGACGCCCTCGTCCCAACCCAGCACCGAGAGATACATGGCCGGGCTGGGCTGGACGCTGTGCCAGTTGGAGTGATAGCCGATCTCGTGCTTCTTCAGCGCGTCGATCACATCGTAGCGCTGGCGAAGCTTCAGCGTGCGGGCCTTTTCGCCCACCACCTTGAACGTGGCCCGGATGTCTTGCTCGCTGAGAAATCGTGCCAGCCGCAGGGCCGCGTCGTCGCTGGCCGGCAGAAGGTAGTCTTCCGTGTCGAACCAGAGCACGACATAGACGCCCGCCGGCTCCTTCGCCGCGGCCGGGCAAGCGATCAGGGCCAAAAGCGCGAGAATGACCGCCCACGTAGGGAAGGGCCGGCGAACGGATCGCGATTTTGGATTTTCGATTTTGGATTTTGGATTCCCGTCAATCCAAAATCCAAAATCCAAAATCCAAAATCGTCGGAAGCTCTCTCGCCCCAGTCTATCGGGTTCTCTGGACTGCATCCTACATTTCTCCCTCTGTCATTCGCCCGGCCGCACTTCGACCCGCTTCTGGCCCGGCTCGATCGGATCGCCGGGAATCTCGATCTCCGGCTGGCCGCGAAGGTGTTTGTCGAAGAACAAGCGAATGCGGCGGTCGAGCTCGGCACTGCGAAAACCGCCGTGCTTGCCGCCCTGAACCTTGATGAGCATCGCATCCACGCCTTCCTCCTTCAACGCGCCGAGGAATCGCTCCGACTGATCGAACGGCACCAGCGGATCGTCGGTGCCGTGAATCAGCAAAAACGGCGGGTCGTCCGACGACACGTAGGTGATGGGCGACGCGCTGCGAGCGGCGTCTTTGCGGTCCTGGACCGGGCCGCCGATCAGCCGCGATTCGGGCGAATCGGGCGCGTCGTGCTCGATGTCGCTGGGAAATTCGCTCATGGCCAACAATTCCGTCGGTCCATATTCATCGACCACGCACGCCACGCGGCTGTTCTGGGCAGTGGTGCCGCCGAGCGTGCCTTCCAAACGATCGACGCCCCCGCTGACGCCGAGCATGGCGGCCAGGTGCCCGCCGGCCGAGCCGCCGATCACGCCGATCCGCTTTGGATCGAGGTTGTACTTGTTGGCATTCGCCCGCAGCCATCGCAGGGCGGCCTTGCAATCGTGGATCTGGGCCGGCCAGATCGCCTCGTTCGTCAGCCGGTAGTCGATGGTCACGCCGGCATACTTGCCACTGGCCACCGAGGGGCGCAGAAACGCAATTCCGTCGCGCTTGCCGCCGTCGCGCCAGGCGCCGCCGTGGATATACACAATGACGGGCAACGGCTCTTCGCTGGCAGGCTCCTTGGGCAGCAGCAGGTCGAGCTTCTGGTGGGCGTTGTCGGTGCCGGCGTAGGCCAGGTTGAACTCGCCACGAACGCTGGGCGGCAAGCGGGGCGCGTCGCCGGGCGCGGTGGCCCGGCGAAAGGTCGCGTCTTCTTCGGGCGAAATCGCACCGTCACCGTTGGCATCAATCTGATCGAACAGCCGGGCAATCTGCCGGGGGAACTCGTCGCGCGTGATCTTGCCGTCGCCATTGCGGTCGAGCTGCTTGAAAGCGCTCGGCGAGGGTTGCGCAAGAACCGGCGCGGCCCAGCAAAGACACAGGAATACGAGGCAGAGGATGTTAGTACGGAACATTCGGCACCCATAAACGGCGTAGGGTGGGACCAGCGAGCTTGCAAGCGCCGGCCCACGCGATTTTGGATTTTGGATTTTGGATTTTCGATTATGGTCAATCCAAAATCCAAAATCCAAAATCCAAAATTACGACGATGGTGGGCCGGCGCTCGCAAGCTCGCTGGTCCCACCCTACACAAGGCCCCACTTTTTTCTTAGAAACCACTCTAACACCAACAAGCCGACAAAGCACAAAAAAAACTTCCAGTTGTCCCACAGCGTGTCCTTGGTCTGGGTTTCGATCTCCAACTCTTTCGTGCCCGCCTTGATCTCGTCCAGCAACCGCGGAAGCTGTTCGGGAGCCACGGTCTTGCCCGACGTCATGGCCGCCAGGCTTTCCAGAGAGCCTACGTCGGCCGCGGGATTGTTGAGCTCCAGGTCCTGTTCGAACACGAGAAACCGGGCTTTGGCCGTGCCGATCGGTTGTTGCTCGCGGGCCGCTTCCACCACCAGAGTGTAATCGCCCACGGCTTGCGTTTCGAGCAACGTGCCCGAAAAGTGGCCTTTCGCCTCGCCATCCCGCCGCAGCCGCACGTTGATTTTTCGACCGTCGGGCGTCAACACGTGGGCGTTGAACTGGGCGTCGGTGACCGGCTCGCCCTCGGCGGTTTCGGCGCCGACGGAAAAGTCGACCCGCGAGCCGGGCATGAAGCGCCGCTGGGCCAGCTTGATCTGCACGGCGCCTTCGGTCGTTTCGTCTTTGTGGGACAGCCACAGGATGACCTGCCGCCAAAACCGCTTGTGCTCGCTCTCGTGCCCCTGCATCCACCACCGCCAGGTGCTGTCGCCGGCGAAGGCCAACACGCGGCCATTGCCATAATCGCCGGCCACCAAGAGAGGTTGCCCGCCTTGCGACTCAGCCAGCACGTTGGCCGTCGGCTTGAGTCCGCTGAAGCGGTTGGCCCCCGTCAGCGGCGGCAACCGGCTCCAGGCGCCCGCGTTGTCGCTCGACGAAAGCTGCATCACGTACTGCCGCAGTCCCTGCTTCGCGGGCACCATCCGCAGCGGTCCCGGCAGGTGCAAGTCTTCGCGGACTTTTTCGCCGAAGTTCTGCCGTTCCAGCCGGTCGAACTCGATCGGCAACACATCGACCAGCGGCGTATTGCCGTAGCCGCCGGGTCCGAAGCTGTGCAGCCCGCCCAGCATCATGAAGCCCGCTCCGCGTTCGATGGCCTTGGTCAACGAATCGAGGTCTTCCGGCTTGAACACCTGCGAATCGAGGTCGCCGATGAGATAGACATCGTAGTTGCCGGCCACGAGCTTTTCGGCGAGATCGGCGGGCCGCGTTTGCGGTTTGTCGCCCCGAATCATGAGCGTCTCGACGTGGATGTCGGGCGACGTGTCGAGCGACCAGCGCAAGAACTTCTGCTCGGCGGACCAATTCCCCTCGAGATACAGCACGTTCAGCCCACCGCTGCGCACGGTGACGAACGTGCTGATTTCGTTGTTCGTCGTCAGCAGCTCGCCGGGTTGCGGCGGCGCCTTGATCGTGACTTTGATCTCGCCGGGCACTTCCGGCACGTATTGCTGCTCAACCGTGATCCGCTCGCCGTCTTGTCGGGCCGTGATTTGCTTGGTGGCCACGACCTCCATTTTGCCGGGCGAGGTTTCCACCAACAATTGCACCGGCACGACCTGGTTCTCCAGGCCGTCCAAACGCACCGACGCGGACGCGAGTAGCGGGTTTTTGACGAACACGCCGCTGGGCACCGACAGCTCGTCGAGGGCCACGTCGCGCGTTTGACCGGGTCCGCGCCCCTGGCCGAACGGAACGGCATAAAGTCGATAACCGAGATCGGCCATCCGCCGCACGGGGATTTGCGGCGGCAGATCGCGCGGCGCGTAGGCCCGCTGGGCGCCGTCGCTCAGCAGGATGACGCCGGCCAGACGTTTGCCGGCCTGGGCCTTGAGCACCTGGTCCATCGACGAGCCGATGGCCGTTTGCACTCCGTCGGGCACGCCGCCCAGATCGAGCTTGCCCGGCTCATAATCGACCGCCCGTGCCTGTTCGTCGAACTCGTATACCCGGACTTCCAAATCCTTTGCCAGCTCGTCGAAGGCCGGCAGCGACTCTTTCAACGCGGCCTGGGCGGCGTCCCAGCGGCTTTTTTTGCCGACCATGTCGGTGACCAGCATGCTTCGCGAGTGGTCGAGCAGAACCAGCAGCGTGGCGGCCTGCTTGGTGATTTTGGTCCAGACGAGCGTCGGCCGCAGCATGGCGAAGATCACCAGCAGAATCACCAGCAGCCGCAGCAAGGCCAGCACCGCGCGTCGGCGGCGGTTCGTCCGATCGCGGGCCGGGCCGAAAAACAACAGCGCCAGGAGCACGACGGCCAGCGGCACGACGAGCCACCATCCGAGGATGGGAGCGATGGAAAGCCGCACGATATTGGTAGGAAGCGTCATCAGTTCCATTTTGCTGACCGACCGCGCTTTGTGGTAGTAGTGATTCACTCGATGATTTTATTGCCGAACAGAAGTCGGTCGATTTCGGCCAGCCGGAACTCGCGCCGCTTGCCGATGCTCTCGTTGACCAGCCGCATCAGGGCCTCGGCTTCGATGAACACGACGCCGCGAATGGGCGTGCCGGTCATGAACCGGGCGAGCTTGTCGAGATCGTCGTGCCGGAAGCCGCGGCCGATGACGGCGAAATAGACGCGTTCGATACCCGATGCGGCCAATTCACGTGTGTGGGTCGTGGCGCAGGATGTGTTGTTCGTAGATTCCGCAATCGCGCTGGCTGGGCGGCCGTTCGTCCGCCGTCGTCCGGTTGGCAGGTGTCTGCGCCTTTTCTCGCTTGGGCATGGTGTTGGGTTCTCCGAGGTTCAGGGTTCAGGGTTCAGGGTTCAGGGGGCCGGTTTGCTTGTGAAAAACAAGAATCAAGCGCGCCGTCTGGGCCATCTAAGTTGTTCGAGGCCCGTGGTTTGCGGCGATTCGAGGAAGCATCGACGCTGACTTGTACAAGCGCGGAACCATCTGGCGGCTCTGTAGGGAACGCCCTCCGTGGCGTTCCGAGGTCTGGCGGCTCTGTAGGGACCGCCCTCCGTGGCGTTCCGAGGTCGTGCGGGTTGGCGCCGACCGCGCTGCGCGGAACGCCACAGAGGGCGTTCCCCACAGAGCGCTCCTCGTTCGTGCAAATTTGCACAAGCGAGAAAAACCCGAGGGATTTCATCATCTCGTAGCTCTGAAGAGGGGATGAGCGATGAGGCATGAGGGATGGCCAAAATAAAGTCGCGAGTTGGGCGTTGAGGGGCGTTCCGCGGTGGTCCGGTCCTGCCTTCTTGCACTTTACTCGCCGACTGGCTTGGGCACGTATCGTAGGCATCACGCTCCGCCGTGACGGAACCTTTCGGCCGCGGATGCTGACAGAAGAACTACCTGGCAGAAAAATGGGGAACGCGGCCGTCGAGCGAGGCGCCATTGGCTCATTTTTCTGTCAGGTGGTTTTTCTGTCATCCGTCTCTTTGAGCGCGGTTCATCCCTGCTGGCTCATCACTCATCTTGCACGGCCATTGGCTTGCATGGCTCTCGCGATGCGCTCGTCCACCGCTTGGCTGATTCCGGTCCCTCGTCTCTCATCCCTCATCTTTATCCACGATTGCCTAATATATATGCACAAAAATAGCCGCATGCGTACAGATTAGGCAGTCGCGCGGATTGCCCTCCAAATAGGTACGAAATGCTAAAAAACGCCGTGTTTGACCGGCTATTGCAAATTTGCAAAAGCCGTGCGCCGAGGTGCCGCGCTGGACCGCCGCGCGGTTCGGCTGCTCAATTCTTAGGCACGCCAGCATGGCCGTAAAAGAGGGAAAAAACCCGGATAAAACGGATGGGCGTATTCTCGATGGCCGACTATTTCTTCGCCAGCGGACCGGGCCGCCGCACGTGCAGCGTGACGGGCTGCGAGGCCTGACCGCCGGCGTTGTTGGCCAACGCATAGAACTTGCGATCGATGTCGGGCACCCAGCGGGCACAGGTCAGAAAGATTTGCCGCTCATCCTGGCCTTCGGGAATCAAAACGCCGTTCAGCCCGATGTTGTCGACAATCACACCGTGCGGCAAATTGTCGACGTCGAACTGCACGCGGTCTTTGAAGCCGTTGCGATCCACCTTCAGTGTGGCCGTGATGGTTGTGCCCGGTGCAATCGTCAGGTCGGCCGGCTCCAGCCGCACGATCAAGTTTGGTTTGTCGGCCAGCTTCACCTGCCCGAGGCCGTTCACCTCTTTGGTCACCGTTTGTCCGGCGATCTGGGCTTTGGCTTTGATCTTCACCTGCTGCCAGGCTTCGGGCGGCGGCTGCGCGGCGTCGGCCGTGGCGTTGAGCACCGCACGGGCTTCCACGTGACCGGCCTGAATCACGACCGGCGTGGAGATGGCGAATCCGGCGGGCAGCCCGGCCACTTCGATCGTAACGTCGTCGTCAAAGCCGTCGTGGCGATCGACCGAAAACGACAGCCGGCGGCCGCTGCCGCGGGCCACGGTCGGGTTGACGTCGGCCAGGCGGACCTCGAAATCGGGCTTCGGCCCGCGCACTGTCAGCCGATAGACAAAACGGTCGCCGCTGAAACCGCGCACGTCGCTGACACGCACCAGGTACGCCCCGTCGGCCGGCACCGTACACGTCAGTCGCGAGTCGCGGCCGAGCTTCCGCTCCATATCGTCGTCGTTCGCATAGTAAAGAGGAAAGACCGGCAGGCCGTTAGGCACAAGCTTGTCGCCGGGCGGGTGCGGCTCGACCGTGTAGCAAGAGTCGCCCAGAGCGTGGCTCGTCGGGCTGGTGTCGAAATAATTCCGCCGCCGGCCTCCGAGTTGATAGAAGGCGAGTTCCGAGTCGGGGCCTTGCGGCATGCGGAACACGCGACAGACTTCGCCCTGCACATACATGAACTCGTTCATCTCCATCTCCTCCCAGTTCTTTGGCCGCAAGCCGCCGCTGTTGGAATCGATGCCGCGGAACTCCAGGTAGCTGTCTCGCACCGCTTGCAGCAACAGCCGCAAGACCGGCATACCCTTGGCATCCAGCACGTCCAATCGCGTGTCGATCGGCGAGCCGCGCCGTTCGCCCTCCGTCTCGATTATCCAAGTCTGGCCGGCCTTGGCCTCGAAGCGAAACAGATCGACGTCGCCCGCCGAGGCGATGCGGCCGTTGACGCTGCCCGGCACGGCGATGGGCGTCGCCTTGTCGGCCGCGTCGTTCGGCTCGGCCTCCACCAATTCCGACGCGGCACTGGCCAGCACGTTCAGCGGCCGGCCGACGCGGAAGCGATTCGTATCGATCGGCACGGGCCGGTCGCCGGGCGGTCCGGCAGGCAGCTTGAGGCGCGTGCCCGGCGGCACGTTGTAACCGACCAGCTCGACTTCGGCCTCTTGATTCGCAGGCACGCTGACTGGATAGCAGGCGGTGACGTAGGGCAGTTCGCCGACCGAGAGGCGATAAAAATGCTTGTCGGAGCCGGTCAACGCCAGGTCGCTGATGCGGACGGTGTAGCGGCCGTCGGCCGGAACCGTGTAGGCCACGAGCGGATCTTGCCGCCCGTCGAAATCGTTGTTGCCGGCCACGACTTCGCCCGCCGGATCGAGCAGCGTGAGCACGCCGTCGAGGGCCGAGCCGAGGCTCTTGGCCGCCAGTTCGCAAACGATCGTTTGCCCGGCCTTGGCCTCGAAGGCGACATGATCGACGTCGCCGCGGGCGGCGAGCGTTCCCCAGATTCCCGCCGGCAAGGCGACGACCGCGGCGTTCTTGGGCGAGTTGTTCTCTTCGGTTTCGGCCACCTGCGGCAGATCGTCGACCTCGATCGGCATGCTGCCGCTCTTGCCGCCCTCGGTTACGATGCCGACCTGATAGGAGCCTCGCGGCAAATCGGCGGCCGGCGTGATCTCGACCCACGTTTCGTCGGCCCGCTCGGTTTCAGCCGATACGACCTTGCCTTGCAGCTTCGGGTGGTTGAATTCGATGCGAAGTGTGCCGGCAAGACCATTCGTGGGGCGGGCTTCTGGCCCGTCATGGACCGGATCTTTGACGGCCTGGGAAGGCCGCCCCA
Organism: Pirellulales bacterium; assembly: GCA_035533075.1. NCBI lineage: Bacteria > Pseudomonadati > Planctomycetota > Planctomycetia > Pirellulales > Pirellulales bacterium. Next base: position 31,879 of record DATLUO010000068.1, read on the forward strand.
CGAGATATTTGCCGGTGAGCTTCACGCGGGTGGTTGTGCCTCGCTGCACGCCGCGCGGCCAAAGCGCGGCCAGTTCGGGCTTGGGCGGCGGAATCATCTGGCCGTTGGTGTCGTCATAAAAAGCGAAGGAGCCGTCGAGGCGGCCCACGAGCAGCGTCTTGTTGTCGGCGGTCAGTGCCAACGCGGCCGGCCAGTCGGGCTGGGCGACGAGCGAGAGCCGCTCGATGACCTGGTCCGCATTCCAGACCCGCACCGTGCGGTCCTCCGCCGAGCTGGCCAGCGTTTTGCCGTCGCGCGACCAAGCCAGTTCGATGATCGCCCCTTCGTGCGCGAAGCGCGTGATGGCCAGCGGGTTGGTTCCTTCCTTTGCCGAGTCGCTCAGATTCCAGACGCGAATGCGGTTATCGACGCCGCCGGCCGCCACGCGCCGCCCGTCGGGACTGAAGACAACGGCGTATTGCTCCTTGAGCGGTTGGCCGAAGGTGTCGAGCCGGTTGCCGCTGGCCACGTCCCACAGCTTGACCGTGCGGTCGGCGCTGGCGCTGGCCAAGAGCTTGCCGTTGGGACTGAAAGCCAGATCGAACACGGCGCCGTTGTGCCCGGTGATGGTGCGGACTTCTTGCCCGGTGGCGGCGTCCCAGAGTTTGATGTCCTGGTCGTAGCCGCCAGTGGCGATCAGCTTGCCGTCGGCACTGATCGCGGCCGCATAGAGCGAATCGCGATGGCCGACGATGGTCCGCACGAGAGCGCCGTCGGCGACGTTCCACAGCTTCAACTCTCCGAACAGGCCCGGCTCGCCGGCGGCGCTAATGAGTTTCGCGCCGTCGGACGAAAAGGCGACGTCGGCCACGCTGCCGCGATGGCCGGCGAGCGTGCGAAGCGTGGCTCGGCTGGCCGTGTCGACCAGCCGCACTTCGCGGTAGCCGGCCAGGGCAGCCAGCTTGCCGTCGGGACTGACCGCCGCGGCGTTGATCACCTTGCGGGCCGGCGCGAGCAAATCGACTTTGGGTGTGACCAGCATCGTGGGGTCGGGCGGCTGGCCGTTGGGATTTTTCGCCCCCGCGTCGACCCATGCCCGGACCAAGGCGATCTCTTCCGCTTTCGGCCGCTCGTTGTCTTCCGGCGGCATGACGGGTTCGATCTTCCCTTCGAGCATGAGCACCAGCCGGCTTTGATCGCTCTTGCCCGGCAGCAGCACCGCGCCGCCTTCACCGCCTTTGAGCAGCGTCTCGTAGCTTTCCAACACCAGCTTGCCTTCGGCATCTTTGGCGTTATGGCAGCCAAGGCAGTATTGCTTGAAGATCGGCGCGATGTGCTGGTTGTAGTCGGGCGGGGCGGCGGCGCCGACGGCTCGGATGAAGGCAAAAAGAGCGCAGGCGAACTTCAGTCCAAAGTCTAAAGTCCAACGACCAAAATCCAATAAGCGCTTGGAAGCAATCACAATATCCTCGCTAGACATCTACGTTTTCCGAATATCTGCATAACGCGCCCGGACCCACCATTACGTGCCCTCAGCTCGAAAGAAGCGATCGCTATCCGGAGGCAAATGCTTCCAGCGCGGATGAGATTGCATTGAATCTGCCACCGAGCGCCGAATTCTTCCTCCGAGACAGATCCCCGGCGAATTACCCGCGCTCGCGTAGGCCCGCCAGCAAGGCAGTCCTTCCGTTTGTGAGACGAACGAACGCAACTTGCTGATATCGATAGCGGAGTGTGCGGACGTCACCGTTGCGTCTCCTCCGCCCAGGAGGCCGCAAGATGGGCCACAGCCATGAACCCGTGCGGCGGCGACTTGTGGCCCACGAATACTCTTACGTCGCCCGGAACCGTGGCGCGATCGTCATACACGCCGAAGTCGCCGCCGGGCCTTGCTTGCGCGACCAGTTCTTTGACTTGTTTCCCTAAGACGCTTGATGGTTCAACGAGTTGCAGGCCGGCAAGCCGGTGTTCGACGTCACCGTTGCAGACGAAAATCTGCGGGACGAGATGTTTACCGCCATCATCGCTAATCACCGTGATTGCGGCGAACCGCGCGATCCGGTCGCCTTGCATGGCGGAGGCTACCCGATCCAGATAGCCAAGCGCCAATTCAATCAACAGCAGATTCTCGTCACCGTATCGCTTCAAGAAGTCAACCTGCCGATAGCGCGAATAGAGAGGCGTCTCATCGAAATACGCAGGATCCGCGAAAGCTGAGAGGTCGTCCAGGAGGTGCTGCTCGCGCAGTACCGATTCAAATTGCGTTCTCATCGGCGACGAAATCATACCTTCCAACCTGCTGCTCGTAGGAACTCTCTCTGTTTCTTCGTCAGGCCGTTTTTGTGCTTCCAAGTTCCATCTTGATTGACTGCCGGACTGCCTTTACCTGGACCCAGGTGAGCGTGCCACTGCTCGCCCGTGATCTTCGGGCGGTCGATCCGGTCGATGCCTCTTGGCCCTTGTCCTCTGCGAACTATCTCGGCGGCCTCCTTGGGTGTCATCCTAATGGTTGAACAAAAACTCTCGGCTGCTCAACACGCTCCAGTAAAGGTCTTCCACGACCTGCCGCTTGTCCTGGCCCGGTTCGGCCAACACGCCGAGCACTCGCGACTTCTCGTCGTCGGTCGGCGGCCGCGATAGGGCGCTGAGATAAAGCTCCTCGATCAACTTGTCGTCCGCCGTGTTGGCGGCCAAAAGCTGCTCGATGCGATTGCCTTTTGCCTGCAGCTTGTCGTTCAGCGAGTTGCCGTTGGAGATGTGCAACACCTGCACCATCGTCGGCTCGGACGTCCGTTCGCACTCGCATGTGATCACCCGCTCGGGACGTCCGAACGTCCGCAGGAAATACGAGTTGACGTTCGCGTCGGGCAATTGCATCGCCCGCCAACCGAGCGGATAGTCGCCGAACTGCGTCGGCGCGCCGGTCACCTGCGACATGGCGTCGAGCAACACCTCGGCCATCAACCGCCGCGGGTAATAGCGAGAGTAAAAGCGGCCATCGGCTTTGTTCTCGGCCAGCGGTTGGCTGCTGCGCTGATAAGTCTTCGATTGCAGCACCGCCCGCATCAGCGATTTCAGGTCGAAATGATGGTCGACCAGGAACTTCGCCGCCGCGTTCAACAGTTCTTCGTTGCTGGCCGGATTCGTGAGCCGCATATCGTCGACCATCTCCACCAGGCCGACGCCGAAAAAGTTCGCCCATACGCGATTGGCGATCGCCCGGCTGAAGTACGGATTGTCGGGCGAAGTCAGCCAGCGGGCCAGGTGCTGCCGCCGGTCGTCGGGCGAGTCGATGGCCAGCGGCTCCCCGTCGAGCGGAGTCGGCGGCTGCGGTTTGCCGGTGAGCGGTTGGAGCAGGTCGCCGTCGGTCGCGGCGAAAACGATCGTGTTGCCTTCGCCGGGCGAGGCCTTGAGCTTCACGCGGGCATAAAGGTTCGCCATCGCGTAATACTGGTTGTTCGTCCATTTCTCCAGCGGATGGTTGTGGCAGCGGGCACAATTCACCGACATGCCCAGGAAGGCCACCGTCGTCGTCTCGGTCACGTCCGGAGCGTCCTGGTGCAACACGAAGAAGTTCGTGGCCCCGTTCTCCAGCGTGCTTCCCTTGGCGGTCACCACCTGCCGGGCGAACTCGTCCCACGGAGTATTCGCCTCGACCTGATTGCGAATCCAGGTGTAGTACGCCCACATCGCCGGCGGACGGAGCTTTTCGCTATTGACCAGCAACAGGTCCGACCATTTGTAGGCCCAGTAATCGATGAACTCCGGCCGCTGCAAGAGCGACTCGATAAGCTTGTCGCGCTTGTCAGCCGACGCGTCGTTCGAAAAGGCCCGACTTTCCTCGGCGGTGGGCAGCACGCCGATGGTATCGAGATAGGCCCGCCGCAAAAACTCGCGATCGCCGGCGGGCGGCGAAGGTGGAATACTGAGACTGGCCAGTTTCGCCAGCACCAACTCGTCGATGAAATTGCGCCGCTCGGCTTTGGCAAACACTTCGGCCGCAACGGGCGTGGGATAGGGCGAGCTGATCGTGGCGGTGACGACGCGGCTCAGATACCAGGCGGTGATCGCCCCCTCGCCGTAGCCCATGACCTTGACCTGACCGAGTTCGCCGACCTGGGCCACCGACTCGTTGGTCGACGTGAACTTCGCCCAGCGGGTGACGTCTTCCGTGTGACCGTCGTTGAAGTGCGCCAGCACGACAAGCTGTTGCTTCATCTCGGGCTTCAGCACCGAGGAGGCGGGCAAGATTTCCAATCGCACGAGCCGCGGATCGTCAGGCGTGGGCGGCGGCGTGCCGGCGGCGATCCAATCGGCCAGCACGCGATATTCCAGCGAATTGACGCGGAACCGCAGGCCGCCTTTGTGCGGCACGGCGCCGGTCGGCTTGGTGAGGATCAGGCTGCGGCCCGGATCGCTGGGCACGATGCGTCGGCCGCGCGCCTGGCGCGTGATCGTGTTGAAGTCGCCTTCGGGGTCATAGCCACGCAACGAGAGTTTGAAGCCGTTCTTGCCCGCCTGTGCTCCATGGCACGCTCCCGAGCTACAGCCAGCCTTGGCCAACACGCTTTCGACATGGTTGCGAAAGCTCCAACGGAACGGCTTTTCCATATCGCTGACGGTCACCGCGGCCGTCGCCGACCGCTCGCCGACTTTGGCGGTGATCGTCGCTTGCCCGTTTCCCATCGGCCGGGCCACGCCGTCGTCGATCGTCACAACCTGCGGATTGCTCGACTCGAACGTCACACCATCGGCAACTTGCCCGACGAACTGGCCGCCACGAGATTCCTCGACCAGCAGCGCTTGATACGCCTGCGAGCCGGAGAGCTTGACGTTGCCCGGCAGCAACACCAGCGCCTCGTCCGCGCGTAGGGTGGGCACCGCCCACCAAGAACTGACAATCAATGCGGACATTACCGCCAGTGCTTGGAACGGAACGTTGCTTAAGATGGGCATTGTGTCGATTCTCGCCCCTGGTTCACGAAACCACTGTGCCGTTCTCCTCATGAAGTTCCCTCAACTGTTCCCAAAACGAAACCTCGGACTTGATCTCTTGCTCGTGCTTCGACCGTCTCGGGTACTTGTCGCCGTGACAGATCCAACACTGCGGATTGCCGCAGTCATAAGCGTCCGTTTTGCGAAAACGGCCAACCTGTTCGTCGCATTCACATTCAACAACGTAAGCCGACACCCCGACGCGGTTGCGGTATTGGTTGCTTTCGACGTGGATGCGACGATGCTTCTTCCATTCACGATAAGCGACCTTGCGGTCTTCGTGCCAACGCTTCATCAGGACCTCCGTAATGAACAAAGGGCAACAGCCTGATGAAGCCGGTGTGGATAGAAAGTGTCATGTTCTCCTCCATTATTTAGCTTTGCGTCTCATGGCCTTTGGCGAGAAGCATCTTGGCAAACTGGACCTTAAGGTCATTGAACTGGCCCCTTGGCTGTGGTTCGCGCAGCGAATACTGATGACGCAGAACTTTCGACACGGCACACCTCGCCGCAGTCCATCCGCAAGTGCATACCGTGCCGCTGCGCTAGAGGCGACGTAAGGTGATAGAACGCGAACGGGTTGAAATTTGGCTCAGGGTCTGAAGCCCGATCGTGGCGTTGCAATGCAGCTAAATCCTCGTTCAGCCTCTTCTTCCATTCGTCCGCCGTCAGAGCGGTTTGCCGCTCCCACGCCGCACGGATCGCGTTGACGTCCCACGCCGGGTGCCGGTGAATGGGAATGATCCAGCCTTCGAGCACCACCGGCTCGCCGAAGTAATAGTTCCAGGCGACCTCGATGGCCGAGTCAAGCGAATCAGTGGGATGCCGCACAGCGTAGGGGTTGATGCCACCAAAGATTGCCGGTGGATCGTTGCGAAACTGCCATTGCCCATCAACGTTCTCGACAAAGCTTGGATCGGCGATCAAGACGTCCTCTCCCTGGCGCCCATCGCATGGGTAGCAAATGACGTTGATTTGCTGCCCGTTGACGGAAATGCTTTCCGCCTTCGTGTCGTTCGAAAGGTGCCCCAGGAAGAGCAGTGTTTCCTGCAAAACCAGAGCAAACATTCCGACGTCGCGGAACATTTTTTCGGCGTCTTCAAGCGTCGAGACTGCGGTTGCCATTTTTGTTATGCCCTATTTTGCCAAGGTCACGATCGCGCCAACCCTCATGACGGCGGAACCGGCCGCCTCAGCAAACTCTTCCCAAGGCGGCACGTGCCGCGTTCCCGTGGCTGGGTCGCGCAGCGACACAACGAACTCTCCGCTGCCACGTATTCGCTGAAAAACTTTGTCCACCACGACCGCATGCCCTAGGCCGTCCGCATCCAAAAAAACGGGTACAATTGCCGGGTGCCGCGGACCCACCTCGTCAACCATCGCCATCAAAAACGCCTGCTCGGCGAACTGGGGCACCGGATTGGTCAAACCATTAGCGTAGGTCTCCCTCACTGAAAAACCTAGCCGAATCGCCGCACCGATGGTCATCGACGCGTCGTCGAGAGTCATCTTAATCCGTCCAATAGTAAGGCCTTTGCTTGCGACGCTCAACTCGCTCAAGGCGGAACTCAGCATCTCGGCGGCCTTTCCCTCAATTCTAACATTCTTGGCCCGCAGCACCATTTCGGCGCATGCCACCCCACAACTGTTTCCGGTGGGCTGCTTGCTTGACCGTGGATGGCGAACGGGCCAGCGCGCCAGAAAAGACTTGGGCCGTCGTTAGAACAACTCCTTGATTTCATGCTTGCCGAAATCGACCAGCGGGAAGGGCCGCGACTGCGGGCCGGGAAGCTTGGTTTCCAGGTCGAGACCGAGGCTGCGATAGATCGTGGCGACGATCTCGGCCGGCTCGACGGGCCGCTCGGCCGGCACGCCGCCGATCGGATCGCTGCGGCCCACCACCCGCCCGCCTTGCACGCCGCCGCCCGCGAAATAGCAGGTCCAAACCTGCGGCCAGTGGTCGCGGCCGCCCGCTGGGTTCACGCGCGGCGTGCGGCCGAACTCCGCCAGATTGCAAACCAGCGTATTGCCCAGCATGCCGCGCGCCGTCAGGTCTTCCAGCAAGGCGGAGTATGCCTGGTCGTACATCGGGGCCACGATGTCGCGCATGCCTTCGATCGACGTGAAGGGCTTCGAGCCGTGAATGTCCCAGGTGATTTCGTCGAACACCGTGATGAACGTGTTGACGGTCACGAACCGCACGCCGGCCTCGATCAGCCGCCGAGCCAACAGGCAGCTTTGACCGAACCGCGTCATGCCGTAACGCTCGCGCACCTGTGGCGGCTCCTTCGAGAGATCGAAGGCCTCACGGGCCTGCGTGCTGGTCATCAAGCGGAAGGCCGCCTGAAAATTGCTGTCGAGAAGCTGGGCGCTGTCGCTGGCTTCGAAGTTTTTGACCTGATCGTCGACGATGCTCCGCAAGCGGCGGCGGCGATCGAGCCGGGCCTCGCCGATCTGTGCCGGCGGCAGCAGGTCGGGCACCTTGAAGTTCGGCTGCGAAGGATCGGCCATCAGGGCGAACGGGTCGTGCGCCTTGCCCAGAAAGCCGGCGTCTTGCCCGTGCGGCATGTTGCCACCGGTGCGGCCCATCGGTTCGGGCAAAATCACATGCGCCGGCAGGTCGCTTTTGCGTCCGCGGAGATAGCTGAGCACGCAACCGGCGTGCGGCGTGTTGATGCCGCCGGTAAACAGCCGGCCGGTCTGCATCATCTGGTGGCCGGTGTCGTGAACGGCGGCGGCGGTGTGGAAGCAGCTTCGCACCAGCGAGAACTTGTCGGCATGCTGGGCCATCCGCGGAAAGATTTCCGTGATCTCGATGGCCGGCGCGTTGGTCTTGATCGGTTTGAAGGGACCGCGAATTTCGGCCGGTGCGTCGGGCTTCGGATCCCAGGTGTCGATCTGGCTCGGAGCGCCGAGGTTGAAGATCATGATTACCGAGCGGTCGTCGTGGCCCGGCGCCACCTTGCCCTGGGCCTCGGCGGCCACCAGGTCGGCCAGCGACAGTCCGAGGGCGCCCAGCGTGCCCGCTTGCAGAAAGTCGCGGCGCGTCAGGCCGTCGCAGGTCTGTGTGGATCCCTTGCCGGTGAGTTGGAGCATGCGGTGAACCTCCGTTTTTTGGCCGGTCGCCGGTGCCGGGCGACCTCAGAGATTGATGCTAGCAGCGGCGGGACGTAAGATCAACGGTGCGGGAGGGTTGCGAGTTTGGTGGGGTAAAGCTTCGCCGAACTCGGTACGCGGACCCCGTACACCAACCCGAAGCGCCAGCGAGGAACGTGAAAAGGCGGCAAAACCTCGCTTGCGCTTCGGGTTAGTGTGAAAATGGGAACGGGTTCGGCGAAGCTTTACTTGGTGGGGGGGCGCGGTTTTCAGAGAGACGGTCCATGGTCCGACTAACGATTGATCTGCCCGAAGGGGCACTTGCCGGCTTGGGCAAAGAGCCAACGGCCTTTGCGGCGGAGATGCGCCTGACGGCGGCGGTGAAATGGTACGAGATTCGATTGATTTCTCAAGGTCGTGCTGCCGAAATCGCCGGCCTCTCGCGTCGCGAGTTCCTGGACCAGCTCGCGCGGTTTAATGTCTCGCCATTTCAGTATGGAGCCGAGGAAATCGTCGCGGAGTCGCGCGGGTGAGCGAGATCTGGATTGTCAATGCATCGCCGTTGATCGTGTTGGCCGCGGCAACTGGGCGTCGACCAGGAACCTCATGAGTCGACGCGCTGCAACCGCTTGGTTTGCGCGAGCCTGGCCGCAAAGGCCAGAACCGCAAGGAGATCGTCGCGCTCAAGATCGGGGTAATCGCTCAGCAGTTCCTCGAACGTCATCCCAGAGCTAAGCAGCTCCAAGAGCATTTCGACCGCATATCGCAGTCCGCGGACGCACGGCTTGCCATGGCAAACGGCCGGATCGAGCGTGATTCGTGAGAGCAACGTATTCATGGCGATTTCCCATTCAGTCGAGCTAAGGTTATTCGATCCGGCGATCGCCGCGCCGAGCAGCGGTCCTCCGCCGAGGCGACTTACAGCCTGCGATGTACCTCGAAAAAACGGGGCAGCGCGCGGGTATAGCCACAAAGATTGATGCTAGCGGCGGCGGGACGTAAGATCAACGGTGAGGGAGAGTTGGGGGCGCTTCAATAGGAATGAGGCGGATATGTCTGTCGCTGCTCAACCCAATCCTAACTCCTCGTCCAAAACAGGCCTGCTGTCGCCGGGCGCAGGGCTGCTATCGATCGCCCTTGGCTGGTCGCTGGTAGTCGCCTTCGTGGGCGGACTGGCGTGCGGCTGGTGCATCAGCCATTTCGGCGAATTCGGCGCCCTGTCGCTGGCCGCCTGCGGCGCTCTGGCCGGCTACGTGTCGCACAAGATCACGCGGGGGCCAAGCAAAATCGCCGGCGTCAGCCAGGTGATCGGCACCTGCCTGGCATTCTTCATCGCCGAGACATGCTGGCTACACTGGAACACACGCAACGGCGAGCCAGACTGGTGGGCGGCGATCGGCGTTTGGCCGCTCTTTATTCGCGAATATCAACTGTCGGCCTTGATCGCTTCCGCCTGCACCGCTTATGGCGCTTGGTGCGCCTATGGTTACGCGACCAGCCTAGACTCTCGGCCAACACAACCCACGGCATCCACCACCCCATTGCCATGACCACTCGCCGGCAGATCCTGCGCTGGGGCTCTCTCGGGCTCGTCGGCCTCAATCTGGTCGAACTGCTGCGCGCCAGCGCCCCCGGCGCCGCAAATCGGCGGCCGGCAAAATCGTGCATCCTGTTCTTTTTGGAAGGCGGTCCGGCGCATCAAGACCTGTGGGATATGAAGCCCAACGCCCCGGCCGAGGTGCGCGGCGAGTTCGAACCGATCGCCACCTCTGTGCCCGGCATCCACGTGTGCGAACATCTGCCGTTGCTCTCGCAGCAGATGCACCATGTTGCGCTGGTGCGCTCGGTGCATCACGCGGTGGTCGATCATAACGCCGGCAGCTACTACGCCCTCACAGGCCGCTCGCCCGTCAAAGGCGGTCAGCTCATCATTCGCGACGAGCCCGACAACTTTCCGCCATTCGGAGCGGTGCTGTCGCGGCTACTGCCGGTCGAGCGGCGGCTGCCGGCATTCGTCCATCTGCCGGAGATCATGTCGAACAACGGCTACGACCTGCCGGGACAACGGGCCGGCTTTCTCGGCGCCGCCTTTGATCCCCTGGTGACCGGCGACGCCAGCGTGTCGGGCTTTCAGGTTCCCGGTCTCGGACTGCCCGCCGAAGTGCCCATCGAACGGCTCGATGGCCGGCACCGCTTGCTGAGATTGTTGGATGAACGGCTGGGCCGGCTGGCTGACGACGCGCCGCTCGACGATATGGACACCCATTATCGCCAAGCCTTCCAGCTTTTGACTTCGTCGGAGGCCCGCCGGGCATTCGACCTGTCGGGCGAGTCCGACTCGCTCCGCCGCCGTTACGGTTTGCCCGACCGGACCGATCGTTCGCGCGAAGCCCGGCAGTTTGGCGGCCTGCCGCACCTGGGGCAGTGCCTGCTGCTGGCCCGCCGCCTGGTCGAAGCCGGCGTGCGGCTGGTAACGGTGGGCACCGGCCGGCGGTTCGATCAATCGTGGGACACCCACCGGCAGCACTTTCCGCTCTTGAAGCGGTCGCTGTTGCCGTATTTCGATCGGGCCTTCTCGGCGTTGCTGGAAGATCTTGACGCACGCGGCCTGCTGGCCGAGACGCTGGTCGTGGCGATGGGTGAATTCGGCCGCACGCCGAAACTCGGCCAGATCACCAGCGGCGCGGGGGCCGACGCCGCCGGCCGCGACCATTGGCCGCACTGCTACACGGTGCTGTTTGCCGGCGGGGGCGTCCGCGGCGGCACTGTCTATGGTCAATCCGATCGCTGGGCTGCCTATCCTGCCCATGACCCGGTGACTCCCGACGACGTCGCCGCCACCCTTTATCGCGCCATGGGAATCGACGCCGAAACGCGGATCGTCGACCCGTTGGGCCGGCCGCAGTCGATCGCCCTCGGGCAACCGATCAACGAAATTTTCGCGTCTCAGCCCCCAACCGCTCGAAAAGCACCCAAATGAGCGCCACCGCCAGGACGGCGGCTACGATATGGTTCGTGCCCAGTGGATCGTGAGCCAACCAACGCTGAAAGAAATGGAAAAAATTCACGGGCTTACCCCTTCCTACCACAAGCCTATCAGCGCGCCGGCGGCGATGACGCTAAACGAGCGGCAGGGGAGCGAGATCGGCCGCCGAAGGGGGCCGACTTTAGCAATTGGCGGCAAAATGCGGCCTAGTCCCGCTCAAAAAAGGCCACTTTCACGCGTCCCTGGTAGGAACGCCGCAACGAGATCATGTTCGTGCGAATGACCGGGGAGGGCACGCCCGCCCCGCGGTCGATCTGCCATTTCTTGTCGGTCAGGTCGGCGGCCGGCGAAGCGGTGGGCGGAATCTTGGTTTCGGTGGGAACCAACTCTTGAGTTGTCGTTTCCAGTGGGCGTTGCATCTTGATACAGGAAAGCGGGAGAATCGAGGGTCGCGGGAGTCGCTGCTCGCGTACAGATTATTTCGGCAGAAGACGCGCCCCGAGGTGAAGCGCGCCAGCCCAATTCACCTACTTTTCGAAAAATTAAGCCAGCCACTAGCCACGCTCTACGCGCCGCGGCACAATGGCCCTCATGCGCACCGAGCAGCAATTTGAGACCGCGCGGCAGTACCTGGCGGGCGGAGTGTCGGCGTCGATCCGGGTCAATCGGGCATTGGGACGGCCGATGTATTTCGACCGGGCCGAGGGGTGCCGACTGTGGGACCTCGACGGCCGCGACTACCTCGATTTATGCACCAGCCACGGCGCCACGCTCCTGGGCCACGGCGACCCGCAGGTCAGGGCCGCCGTCGATGCCGTCTTGGCGCGCGGAGCGGCGTGCTCCTATGAAAACGAGTTGCACGCCGAACTGGCCCGCCTGATTTGTGAAACGGTGCCTTGCTGCCAGCGCGTGCGATTCACCGGTTCGGGCACCGAGGCCACGATGCACTGCATCCGGCTGGCGCGGGCTTTTACCGGCCGGCCCAAGCTGTTGAAGTTCGAAGGCAACTTTCACGGCTACCACGACCAGGTGATGTTCGCCCTGGGCACGCCCGCCGATCGGCTCGGCCCGGAAGAGGCGCCGACCGCGTTTCCCGCCTCAACGGGCATCACGCACGGCATCGAAGAACAACTCGTGCTCGCCCCTTACAACCGGCCGGAATTGCTGGAACGGATTATCCGGCGGCACGCCCACGAGTTGGCCGCCGTGATCTGCGAACCGGTGTGGTACAACGCGGGCTGCATCGTCCCCACAGCCGACTTTGTGGCCGCCCTGCGCGGTTTGACCCGCCAGCACGGCATTCTCTTGATTTTCGACGAGGTGCTCAGTTCGTTCCGCATGGCCGCGGGCGGGGCACAGGAATATCTGGGCGTGACGCCCGACCTGTGTACCTTGGGCAAGGCGGTGGGCGGCGGTTTTCCGCTCAGCGCCTTCGGCGGCCGCCGCGACATCATGGACCGGCTGATGCCGCAAGGCGACTGCCAGCACAGCGGCACCTACAGCGGGCATCCCGTGCCGGTGGCCGCCGGCCTGGCTGCGCTGGCCCGCTACCGCGAAGCCGGCTTTTACGTTCACATCCACGCCCTCGGCAAACGGCTCATGGACGGCTTAAACGAACTCTTCGCGCGGCATGGCGTGCCGGGACGCGTGTATGGCCTGGGAGCACGGTTCGGCATTTATTTCGGCATCGAGCAGCCCCAAACCTACCGCGACTTGCTCGCACATCGACGCGACCTAATGCTGGCTTTCGTCAGGGCGGCGATCGAGGAAGGCGTGTACTTTCACGACTATGGCGGCGCGCCCTGCCATCACGGCTTTTGCGCCGCGATGACGCTGGACGACGTCGATGAAGCCTTACGGAGGTTAGGTCAAGCAATTGCCAAGATGCAAACGTAATCCCTCATCTCTCATCCCTCATGCGAATCGCCGTCGGACAACTCTGGCAAGAGACCAACACCTTCAACCCGCTGCCGACGACGCGGGCCGACTTCGACCAGTTCGGCGTACTGCACGGCGACGCGCTCATCGAGCAGATGGCCGACACGAACGAGCTGGGCGGCTTCATCCAGTCGTTGCGGGCCTGGCCCGAGCGGCCGGAAATTGTGGGGCTGGTCCGTTTGCCCGCCTGGCCTGGCGGGGTCGTCACCGCGGAAACGTTCGATTGGATCCTGTCGGAATTCACTTCGGCAGTTTGTCGGGCGATGCCGGTCGACGGCGTCCTGCTGGCCTTGCACGGAGCGATGGTGGCCGACCGACACCCGGATGTCGAGGGCGAAGTCCTGCAAGCGGTGAGGCAGCTCCTCGGCGCCGTCCCCTTGGTCGCCACGCTCGACCTGCACGCCAACGTAACGCGGAAGATGGTCGACGCGGCGGACGCGCTGGTGCTGTTTCACACCGCGCCGCACATCGACGTGTTCGAAACCGGCCAGCGCGGGGCCCGGCTGCTGAGGCGAATCCTCATCGAGGGTGCCCGGCCCGTGACCGCCTTCCAGAAGCTGTCCATGGTCGTGCCGGCCGAACGGGCCAACACGCAGGATCCGGCCAGCGTCAGCTACGGCTTTCGCGAGCGGCTTCAGGCGCTGGAACGGACGCCCGGCATCTTGGCGGCCGGGCTGGCCACGGTGCAGCCTTGGCTCGACGTGCCCGAATTGGGCTCATCGGTTGTGGTGGTGGCCGACGCCACTCACGCCATCCCGCCGCGTGGCGGAATTTCACGCACTGAAAACATGACTTCTCACGAAGTCTGCGACACTCCAGGCGAGGTGGCCTGCCGAGACTTGGCCGAAGAACTCTGGCAGCGGCGGCGAGACTATTTGCCCGAGCTGGTGCCGGTCGAGCAGGCCGTGCGCGAGGCCCACGAAGCTGGCGACGGGCTGGTCGTATTGAGCGACAGTGCCGACGCCACGACGTCCGGCGCTCCGGGCGACAGCACGTGGGTGTTCAAGGAATTGTTGACGTACGACTGGCCCCACGGCGCTCTGGTTCCGCTCGTCGCGCCGGAGATTGTCGAGCGGGCAACCGCCCTGGGCGAAGGCGCCCCGCTGCGGGCCGCGATCGGCGGTGTGCGCGACGCGCGGTTCTCACAGCCGGTGGAAATCGACGCCCGAATCGAACGGCTGTTCCGGGCCGAGTTCGTTCTGTCGGGCCATCTCGCCAAGAATTTGCCGGTCGACATGGGGCCGTCTGCGGTCTTGCGGTGCGGCGACGTGTTGGTGTTCGTGACGTCGAAGAGCGGGCCGCACTTCGCGCCCGAATTCTTCCGTTCGGCCGGCTTCGACCCCTTCGCGGCCAGCGTGGTGGTGGCCAAAAGCCCCTGCGGCTTCCGGGCGGCCTACGCCGATCGGGCAAAGCGGATCATCGTGGTCCGCGCTCCCGGCTGCGCCCCGGCCGACTTCTGGAACTATCCTTATCGGAACATCCCCCGCCCGCTTTGGCCGTGGGATGACCTGTGACCTTCTGCTGCCGAGGGCGGCGGCCAAACACAGTTCGGCGATTTAGCGGTGTAAGAATGGCGCGTTGCCGGTAGACCACGTTGCGGCTACGCTAGCCAGAATGTCACCGTCCGTCTGCGGGAAGAGAACCATGAAAGCCATTGCCGTTTTTTCTCTGGCGTTGTTCGTCGTCGTTGTCGGGGCGCCAGCATCGCCCGCGGCGGATGCCAATGATCGTGGCAAGGCGCTATCGATCGGCAAGCAGCCCGATCATCCCTACGGCAGCCACATGTATCTGCACACGTGCCGCATGCTGGCCGAGTGTTTGCGGCTGAATGGCCTTCAGGCCAGCGTCTCCGATGGCTGGCCGAAAAACGAGGACGACTTGCGCGACGTGAAAACGATCGTCGTTTACACCAGCCCCGCGGCCGAGCTGCTGCTCGATGGGCCGCAGCGCGAGCGGGTCGACCGCATGATGAAAGCGGGCGTCGGCCTGGTCACGATCCATTGGGCTTCGTCGGTCATGCAGCAAGACTTCGACCGCCTGGGCGAGCGTTGGCTCAGTTATCTCGGCGGCACCTGGGTCAGCAACGTCGGCCTGAGCACCGATACGGCCGAGTTGAAGCAGCTCATGCCTGAGCACCCAATTTGCCGCGGCTGGTCCGGCTATGAGCTGCACGACGAGTATTACCTCAATCCGACGATCTCGAAGGCTGCCCGGCCGCTCTTGCAAGTGACGACCAAGGGGCAAGACGTGGTCGTGAGTTGGGCCTACGAGCGGCCGGACGGCGGGCGCGCGTATGGTACGACGCTCGGCCATTTTTACAGCAACTTCGAGCGCGAGCCGTTCCGCCGCGCCATCGTCAACGCGATTCTTTGGACCGCGAAGCGCGATGTGCCCGAAGCGGGCGCCCGCGTCGATATCAGCGACGACATCCTCAAGCTGCCGCCGGAGAAGCCTCGCGCGCCGAGTCGACAAGATCCCGCTCGTGGGAATGGTTCCTCGCGGCGGACGTTAAAGTTTCCCGCCGATCGCGCAGTCGGAACCGTGTACTGGCGGATGCCGGATGGAAAACCGTTTCTTTACGCCAAGCATGACCAGGGGTGGAAGCCGATCGGCAAGACCCGCAGGACGGTGCGCGTGCCCGCCGAGGCGCAGGTGCGGCTCGACGTGGTAAAAGCCGCGTCGAGCGACTTGGCCTGGCTCGACGACCTGCAGCCCGATGACATCCAACTGCTTAATCTGCGCGGCACCGACGTCAGCGACGAGCGACTGCGCCACGTCGCGCGGCTTACGGGCTTGCGCGCCCTCGAATTGGATGGGACCCCGATCAGCGATGCCGGTTTCAAAGGTTTCGAGCGGCTAACGAAGCTCGAAGAAATCGATCTGGGAGCATTTGGGGAAGGCCGAGAAGGCTCCGGCGCGGGCGACGGCGCCGTGCGCGTGCTGGCGAGGCTGCCCAAGCTGCGAAGGCTCGGTCTATGGTCGACGAAGGTGACCGGCTCGGGCCTGGCCGAGCTCGCCAACTGCCGCTCGCTGACCCATCTTGAGCTGAACGGCACGAAGGTCGGCGACGCGGGGCTGGCCGAGCTCGTCGCGTGTCAATCACTGATCCATTTGCGAGTCGAAGACACCGAGATCAGCGACGCGGGGCTGGTCCACCTGGCGAAACTGCCGCAGTTGGAAATTTTGTGGTTAGGCGATAACGAGGGCGTCACCGACGAAGCTCTGAAAACGGTCGGCCAGCTCGTGCATCTGACGACGCTCGACCTGATGAGCACGAAAATCACCGGCGCAGGGCTGGCGCGGCTCAAAGACCTCAAGAAGCTCAAAAGGCTGTTCCTCGACCACAACGATATCGGCGAGGCCGATCTCGCCCATCTCGAACCACTCGAAAGCCTCGAGGATCTGCGGCTCTACTACATCAAAGGCCGCATCACCGATGTCGGCGCGGAGCATCTCGCGCGGCTCAAGTCGCTGCGAGCGCTAAGCGGGTGGTTTCACTTCGGCGACAAGGGCGTCGCCCTGCTGGCCGCGCTACCACATTTGGAGCAGCTTTTGCTCAACGGCCACGTTACCGATGCCAGCGCCGGCGACATCGCGAAGATGAAGTCGCTCAAAAAGCTGTGGTTTCAAGGCTGTCCGATTACCGACGCCATGTTGCAGAGCATCGCCGGCTTGCCGAACCTTGAAGATCTTGTGCTCTTGCGGACGCGAGTCACCGGTGATGGCTTCAGGTATTTGCGCGATGCGTCGAAGCTTTCGACGCTGTCCGTCGAGGCCAACGATCAAAAACCCGCCAATCAGCCTCGGCCGCACCTGCGCGAGCTCGGCAAGCTGGCTCAAATCAACGATCTGAGGATCGAGGGCGGCTCGTTCGTCAGCGGCGATCTCAAAGACCTTGCCGGGCTGGTCAACCTCGAAAGGCTTGACGTTTCAATTCCTGTTGACGACGACGGGGCGTCATTACTGGCGGGACTCAAGCGCCTGAAGTGGCTGCAAGTCTCGGACGGCGCCATAACCGACGTGGGCCTCGAGCACTTGTCGCTCTTGCCGCACCTGGAATTCCTTGGAATTGAAGGCCGCTTTACCGACGAAGGACTAATGCACCTGGCACGCCTTGGTGAGTTGCAAAGATTATGGGTGGCCTCGGCCGACATCACCGATGCCGGACTGGAAGAGCTTGCGCGCAGACTGCCGAATTTGCGGTATGGCGCCGAGCGTCGCACCACGGCCAACGGAGGCGAGGAGGTCGTTTCGAGCGACAAAGACAAGATTCGTCGCGATGCCGAAGACCGCGCCGTCCTCGAAGCGATGGAAGACAAGCCGCCGCCGGCGCTCAGCGTAGAGGGCTGGTTGAATGCCGGCGAGAAGGGCCTCGATCTCAAGCAACTTGAGGGCAAAGTGGTGCTGGTCGACTTCTGGGGCACCTGGTGCGGCCCGTGCCGCGCTTTGACGCCCAAACTCAAGCAGTTGCACGCGAAATACGCCGACAAAGGCTTGTTGATTGTCGGTATCCACACGACGCGCTTCGCCGACACCTTGCCCGATTACGTCAAGCAAGAGTCGATCGTGTGGCCGATGGCCGCCGATGTCGATGACGCGACCGTCGAGGCGTGGAAGGTGCCGCACTATCCCACCCTGTTCTTGATCGATCGTTCGGGCAAAGTACGTCTTGCCGGCCTCTGGCGCGGCGACCTTGAGCGGGCAATCGTGCAGCTCTTGGAGGAGCCCGTGCCTGCTCGCCGGTAGCAGCCTGAGCCACTCAGTCGCGTTCGGCCCGCAGCATTCAACAAGCATCAACGCTCTTCGCGCGTCTTGGGCGGCTCGGTGATCAGTCGGGCGGAGCGGTTCCAGGTGAAATAGTTCCAGGCCCATTGAATGAGCACGAGCAGACGGTTCTGAAACTGCGCCAGGTAGAGCAGGTGAATGAAGAGCCAGGCCATCCAGGCAAAGAAGCCCGCCAAGTGGCAGCAGTAAAGATCGGCTACCGCCGCCGATCGACCGATCACGGCCATGTTCCCCCGATCGTGATAATGGAACGGCGGCGATGGCTTTCCAGCCGTGCGACGAGCAAGCACCTTCGCCACATAGCGGCCTTGCTGCATGGCCACCGGCGCCACGCCCGGCAGCGGTTGGCCGCCTTGATGGGCGAAATGCGCCATGTCGCCGATGACGAAAATCTCCGGATGTCCGGCAAGCGTCAGATCGGGCTCGACGACCAGCCGTCCCAGTCGATCGGTCGCGGCGCCGGTCGCCGCAGCCAGTCGATCGGCCAGCGGCGTGGTGCGAACGCCCGCCGTCCAAAGAACGTTCCCCGTCGGAATCACTTCCGTCGCACCGCCGCGCTCGACCGAAACCTCCTGTGAACGAACGTCGGTGACGATCGCGCCCGTGTAAACGGTGACGCCCAGCGTTTCCAACGTGCTCTGAGTGCGGCTGGAAAGATCGTCGGGAAACGCTTCCAGCAAGCGATTGCGTCCTTCGACCAGCAGAATGCGGGCGTCGGCGGGGTTGATGGATCGAAAGTCATGCCGCAATGTGTATCGCGCCAACTCGGCCAGAGCGCCGGCCAGTTCGACGCCCGTCGCACCGCCGCCGACGATGACAAAAGTCAGCCAGCGCCGCCGCGCGGCCGGGTCGTTGCTGCGTTCGGCCATCTCGAAGGCAGTCAGGAGCCGAGCGCGAATCGTGGTGGCGTCTTCAATCGTTTTTAAGCCGGGCGCCAACGGCCGCCAGTCGTCGTGCCCGAAATAGTTGAACTTCATCCCGGCCGCCACGACGAGCGAGTCGTATTCGACGCGGCCATCGGCGAGGATGATTTGCCGCGCAGCGATGTCGAAATCGACGACCTCGGCCAGCAAGACCTGCGCATGCGGTCTACGCCGCAGCAGGCTCCGCAGCGGGACTGCCACGTTGGCGGGCGACAGTTCGCCGGTGGCCACCTGATAGAGCAGCGGTTGAAACAGATGAAAATTGCGGAGGTCGATCAACGTGACGCGCAGGGCCGCAGGCATGGCCTTCGCGGCGTACAGCCCGCCGAAGCCGCCGCCGACGATAACCACGCGGAGAGCAGAGTTATTGGTCATGCCATCGGCGCTTTAAAGATCGAGCGTTCCTGTAGGCTTTGTCGGAAAAGCCGCCGCGTCACGAAGGTAGGGTGGGACAAGCGAGTGGAACGAGCGTCAGTCCACCATCGCCCGCATTGGTGGGCCGGCGCTCGCAAGCTCGCTTGTCTTACCCTACACGCAACGGATTCCGGGTCAATCCTGATGCGGGCCCATCTTCTCGTCACCGATGCAATAAAGGTATCACCAGCCAACACACAACGTCGCGGCGCGCGCTAGGAGACGGATTCCTCGACATCAGGGCAACGTTCTTCTCGGCTTCTTTTCGTGCAAACCACGGTCGTTCCTGCCCTGGTCGAAAGGCCCAGCCGAGCAACGACACTTTTGTCGCCGAATTCATGGGGCATCGATCAACCTGCTCGCGCGGTTGGGCGCGCCGGGGGAATGCCAGGCAACGAGGCCGGACCTGCGCGGCGGCGAACCGGGGTCAACGCCTGCCGCCTGCCCGTGGCGGCCTGGCTAACTCGTCGCCGACAGGGCCTGCGACCTGCGACAGCGCGAGAAATGGCCGCACGATTTCTTCGCCAAAGCGCCGCGAAAAGCCAGGGCTGGCGTGAGACAGCAAGTGATGGCTGTCCGAAAAATCGGCGTCGCGACACCACGTCGTGGCGTCGAAGACCGGCACGCGCTCCTCACGTTCAAAGCGGTCCAGATACGATTCGATTTGCTGGCGAGCTTCCGGCGTGTACCAGCTCCGAAACGCCTCGCCTTCGGGCATCAGATAAAATCCAAGGCGAATGCCGCGGCGCCGGGCCACCTCGACGAACTCGCGTAATGCCCGGTCGGCGGTGGCCGTGATGCGAAAGTCCCACAGGGCCGGGGCATATTGACGCCGGGCCTCTTCACGCCGCCGCTCGGTCGACTCCCTGTCCGTCTCGCAGACCAGCGGCAGCCAACCGCAGGCGTCGAGCTCGCGCCAGGCGCCGTCTTGTCGCAGGCGGGTGTCGAGCCAGCCGGGAGATAGCCAGTTCAAGAGCTGAAAGCGGTAGCAAAACGCCGGCGCCAGCCGCAAGCGCGCCCACTGCCGCAGCCATTTCCGCGGCTGCGAGAGATAGCCGCCGACCACCGCCAAATCGTGCCGATCGAGGCTGTCGGGCCGCATCCACTGCTCTTCGCCCCATTCCCCCGGCTCCTGATGCAGCAGCAACGGATGTATCTCGGCCAAAATCCAGCGGGGCGAAATCCGCTGCTGGTGAATACGGTCGAGGAGTTGCAACTGTTGAATCGGTCCATAGCCGGTCAACGCCAGGTTGAACACGAGCGGCGCATCCGACGAGCCTCCCGTCAGAATATCCGCGGGACAAATGCCACTGGCCGACCGCGAGCTGCCGAGGACCAAGAGCAAGGGTGCTCGGGGTCGCGCGGCCAACTGCTCCTTGAGGCGACTGAGCTTGGCACCAAACTCCGGGTCGCGGACCGCAGGACTAAACTCGATCGTCGCCGCCAGGATTGCTTGGACGGCGACGAGCGTCACGCCCGCCCAATACAAGGCGGCGCGGCTGCGCCGGGACGACAACTTCTTCGGGTCCATCAATGCTCGATGCACTGGTCGCGTGAGCGGGAAGATCGGGCCAGAGTATCGAACGGCCCGCTCTCGGCGTCAACGCGAGTTCTCGGCCCTTGGTGGCCTGGTCCGCCGACTGGTGGTCTGTTGGGCCAGATGGCGCTCGGGCGCCCGGCGGACCGTGGCGACTTGCGCTTCGACCTTTTGGCTTGTCTCCGGCTTCTCGTTCTCGGCCAAAGTCGGCGGCAACGCGGGGGCCTGCGGGCCGGCGGAGCCGAGCAGCATGGCTTGGCCCACCGGTTCGGGAGGCGGGGCGTAGCGGCGTTGTCCGCGCAACTCGGGGTGGTGGCTGGCCTTGGCCGCCGTTAGATAAGGGTTGTAGCGAAACGGCCCGAAAAACAACAGGTTGCCGCGACCCACCACGTTGAAACGCCAGTTCGCTCCCCAATAATATCCACGGGGATAGTAGGGGCATCGGCGCACGTAGGTCGAAGGCGGATAGTAGAAGCGATCCATCCAGCGGACGCGAAACGACTGGGGCGTGAGAACCCAGGAAAGTCCGGCCGGATAGGGAGTATAGGGTGCGCTTTCGGTCACTTTGGCGGGAGTGCCCGACGGCGCGGTGGCGGCGTCAGCCGACGGCGCGGCAACGGTCTCATTGCTTATCTCATCAGCGGTTTGCGGTTCGTACTGTTCGGCGGCGCTGGTTCGCAGGGCCATCGTCACCAAAACGGCGCAGCAAAGAGCGGAGAGCTTCATCGTCGTCGGGGCCTCTGAAAAGAACAAGGTCGTACCTTGTATGGCAATCGGTCGAAAATGCCTGTGCATTGGGAGAAGTTGGTTGAACTGACAAACTTTGCCGGAACCGCCTGACCTGCCACAAGCAGGTGCTTCGTCGCCGGCCTCGCCGCCGTAGATCGGCGAGGAAACGGCCGTTTGACGCTGCGCATGGGGCGTCGTAAAATGAAACCCTGGCAGCCTGTAGGTTGCCGCTGCATTTCGGCATTGTTTGTCTTATTCGCGAGCGACGAAGCGTGATTGCTACGCCGCGGTTACTTGCTCTGAGGTTGTCTGTATCCGCTCGGCGAGCGGCGTGGCTCTGTTTTGCCGTGGCTTTGTGCTTGGCCGGGCCATCCCAGGTGGATGCGTCGTGCGGTGACTATGTCATGGTAGGCAGGCACGGCACGACCGTGGACGGACACTTCGCCTCCCCGTCCGATTCGCATACGCCTTTAGCGCCTATGACCCGATGCCGAGGGCCGAACTGTCAGAGGCAGACCCCCGCGCCGACCGCTCCTTCGCGCGGTCTTGTCACGCTACGAACGATCGAGCGTGCCTGCGGGATCAGCACCTCTGACCGGCCAGCACTCGCAACGGCCTGGTTTATGGCCGATCGCACGCTCAAGCCGCTCGACGGTCATCATCTTCCCATCGAGCACCCTCCTCGGCCCCATGGCTAAAACATCGTAAGGTGGGACCAGCGGGCTTGCGAGCGCCGGCCCACCGAGTTGAGGCCTCGGGTTTCAGGCGTCAGGACAAACTACTTGGTGCCTGGTGCCTGACGCAGAACGATGGTAGGCCGGAGCTCGCAAGCTCGCTTTTTCCACCCTACGCCCGCGTGCAATCGTTCCTCCTCAGCTTTATACCAGCCTTCGGGGCCGCGCCAAACGGCGTCGTTGATCCCTTATCCCTCATCCCTCATCCCTCATCCCACTATCCCTCATCGTTGCTATGACCACCGCTTCAACCGCGCCGCCGGAACCACGGCCGGCGCCAAAAAAATATGTCCGCGCAGTCGGTCCGCGACTGCGCAAGCTGCTCTATCTGGTGTTCGCCTTGCTGGCGCTGCTCGGCGCCAACTCGGGCTACCTGGCCAGCATCACCGCCCTGGAAGCCCTCACCGGCCGCACGTATCAGAACTACTTCTATCAATACATGTTTCTGGGGCACCTCATTCTCGGCTTCGTTCTCATCGCCCCCTTCATCGCCTTCGGCTTGATCCACATGCTCAATTCGTGGAGCCGCCGCAATCGCCGCGCGGTGCGCGTGGGCTACGCCTTGTTCGCCGTCTCGATTCTGGTGCTCGTCACCGGCGTGCTGCTGACCCGCGTCGCCGGCCTGTTCGAGCTGAAGCAGCCGCAAACGCGCTGGCTGGTTTACTGGCTGCACGTGGCCTGCCCGTTGGCCGCCGGCTGGCTCTACTGGCTGCACCGCCTGGCCGGCCCGCGCATCAAGTGGAAAGTCGGCTTCGCCTACTCCGGCGTGGTGGGCGTGGTCGTGCTGGCCATGGTCGCGCTGCACGCCCAAGACCCGCGCAAGTGGAACGTGGCCGGACCCAAAGACGGCGAGAAATACTTCAAGCCCTCCGAGGCCATCACGGCCACGGGCAACTTCATCCCTGCCAAAACGCTGATGATGGACAATTACTGCCTGAAGTGCCATCAAGACGCCTTCCAGGGCTGGTTCCACAGCGCACACCACCTCAGCTCATTCAACAACCCGGCCTACCTGGCCAGCGTGCGCGAGACGCGCGAGGTGGCGCTGAAGCGCGACGGCAGCGTGCAAGCCTCGCGTTGGTGCGCGGGTTGCCACGATCCGGTTCCGTTCTTCAGCGGCGCTTTCGACGATCCGAAGTTCGACGTGGTGAAAGACCCCACCTCGCAGGCCGGCATCACCTGCACCGCCTGCCACGCTATCACCAACGTCGACAGCACGATCGGCAATGCCGACTACACCATCGAGGAGCCGATCCATTACCCGTTCGCCTTCAGCGACAACGCCGTGCTGCAATACATCAACAACCAGCTCATCAAGGCCAAGCCGTCGTTCCACAAGAAGACGTTCTTGAAAGATTTTCACAAGACGGCCGAGTTCTGCTCGACCTGCCACAAGGTGAACCTGCCGAAAGACGTGACGCACTACAAAGATTTTCTCCGCGGGCAGAACCATTACGATCCGTACCTGCTCAGCGGCGTGTCGGGGCATGGTGCGAAGAGCTTCTATTATCCCGACAAGGCCAAGACCAACTGCTCCCAGTGCCACATGCCGCTGGAGAAGTCGAACGACTTCGGGGCGAAGCTGTTCGGCGACGCCACGGAGCTGAGCATCCACAGCCATTTCTTTCCGGCGGCCAACACGGCCCTGGCTTGGTTCAACAATGCCCCAGCGGCGATGGCCGCCGAGCGGAAGTTTTTGGAAGGCGTGATGCGGGTCGATATTTTCGGCGTGCGCGAAGGCGGCGGCATCGACGGCAAGCTGATCGCGCCCTTGCGGCCCAAGCTGCCCACGCTCAAACCGGGCCGGCGTTACCTGCTGGAAACGGTGATCCGCACGCTCAAGGTCGGGCATCTTTTTACCCAGGGCACGGTCGATTCCAACGAAGTCTGGGTCGATGTCGCGGTGACCAGCGGCGACCGCGTGATCGGCCGCAACGGCGGCATCGGCGACGACGGCGAAGTCGATCCCTGGTCGCACTTCGTCAACGTGTTCATGCTCGACCGCGACGGCAACCGCATCGACCGCCGCAACCCGCAAGACATCTTTGTGCCGCTTTACAACCACCAGATTCCGCCGGGCGCCGGGCAAGTGGTGCATTATGAGCTGCGGTTGCCCGACGACCTGACGCGGCCGGTGACGATCGAGATGAAGCTGCAATACCGCAAGTTCGACCAGCGGTACCTGGATTACATCACCAAGTCGGCCAAGCCGGGCGACAATCCGATTCGCGGCTACACGCCGGGCCAGCCGTTCCGCAACGATTTGCCGGTGACGACGCTGGCGGTCGATCGCGTGACGCTGCCGGTGGAAGGCGTCGAGGCGAAAACGCAGATCGTCGAGTCAAAGATCGACCCCTGGCAGCGCTGGAACGATTACGGCATCGGCCTATTGTTGGAAGGACAGGGCGGGGCCAAGGGCGAGCTGAAGCAGGCCGAAGAGGCGTTCAATCGCGTGGAGGAACTGGGCCGCTACGACGGGCCGCTCAACCTGGCCCGCGTGTACTTCACCGAAGGGCGGCTCGACGAGGCCGTCGACGCCCTGAAACGGGCGGCCGAATTCACCAGTCCACCCGCACCGAGCTGGACCATGAACTGGCTGAGCGGGCAGATCAATCGCCAGCAAGGCCACTTGGTCGAGGCCGAAAGGAATTTTCGTAGCGTGTTGGAAGAGAAAACGCAGGAGATGATCGACCGCAATTTCGACTTCAGCCTCGACTATGAGGTGATCAACCTGCTGGGGCAAACGCTGTTCGACCTGGCCAAGCAATCGCACGGCCCCAAACGGCAGGCCCAGCGAGAGGCGTATCTGCGGCAAGCGGTCGGAGAGTTCGAAAAGACGCTCACGCTCGACAGCGAGAACGTGGCCGCGCATTTCAACCTGCAGCACCTTTACGCCCAGCTCGGCGAGAAGCAAAAATCGGAAGAGCATCACAAGCTGCACCTGCGGTACAAGTCCGACGACAACGCCGGCGACCGGGCGATGGCGCTGGCCCGCCAAAAGTATCCGGCGGCCAATCACGCCGCCGAATCGGTGGTCGTGTATTCCTTGCACCACCCTACGGAGAACCCGAATGACTGACGAACGTAACGTGACTGGTCCGGACCTCGATCACGACGAGTTGGAACGCGACGACGCGGTTATCGGCCGCGCGTTCCGCTGGTCATTGGCAGTCATTGTGCTCGCCGTCGCGGCCGGAGCCGGCGCCTACTATTATTGGACGCGCAAGTCCGCGCCCCTCGCCGCGGCCGAAAAAGAGCTGGTCGTGGCCAATGTGCGCAAATCGGCCGCGGTCGCCATTCCGCAAGTCCATTTCACTGACGTCACCAGCGAGTCGGGCATCGCGTTCGTCCACGTCAACGGCGCCTATGGCGACAAGCTGCTGCCCGAAACGATGGGCGGCGGCTGCGCGTTCTTCGATTACGACAACGACGGCGACCCGGACTTGCTGCTGATCAACTCGACCTATTGGCCGGGGCATGAGCCGGCCGGTGCGGCCTCGCCCACTTCCGCCCTGTATCGGAACGACGGCCGCGGCCATTTCGACGACGTGACGGCCGAGTCGGGGCTGGGCGTGAGTCTTTACGGCATGGGCGTCGCCGTGGGCGATTACGACAACGATGGCTGGGTCGATGTGTTCCTTTCCGCCGTCGGCCCAAACCGGCTGTTCCATAACGAGAAGGGGACGTTTCGCGAAGTCACCGGGCAGGCCGGCGTGGCCGGCGAAGGCGAATCGTGGAGCACGAGCTGCGGCTGGTTCGATTTCGACAACGACGGCGATCTCGACCTGTTCGTAGCCAACTACGTGCGGTGGAGCAAAGAGATCGACCTGGGGCTGAGCTGCACGCTCAAAGGCGAGGGCCGGGCTTACTGCCGCCCTGACGTGTTCGAGGGATCGTTCCCGTATCTCTATCGTAACGACGGCCAAGGCAAATTCAGCGACGTTTCGTCCGCCTCAGGCGTGCAGGTGACGAACAAAGACACGGGCGTGCCGCTGGCCAAATCGCTGGGAGTGGCCCCGGTCGATCTCGACGGCGACGGCTGGATCGACCTGGTGGTGGCCAACGACACGGTGCAGAACCTCCTGTTTCACAACCAGCGCAACGGCACGTTTCGCGAACGGGGCGCGATCGCGGGCGTGGCCTTCGACCCCGACGGCAAAGCCCGCGGCGCGATGGGCATCGACTGCGCCTGTTTTCGCAACAGCCGCACG
Organism: Pirellulales bacterium; assembly: GCA_035533075.1. NCBI lineage: Bacteria > Pseudomonadati > Planctomycetota > Planctomycetia > Pirellulales > Pirellulales bacterium. The sequence continues at coordinate 58,206 of DATLUO010000068.1, forward strand.
CTGGGCATCGCCATCGGCAATTTCTCGAACGAGCCGACGGCCCTCTACGTGACGCAGGGCGAGGTCGTGCCCAGCGAAATGCCGATGTTCATCGACGAAGCGGTGGCCACCGGTCTGGGACCGCCCTCACGCTTGAACCTGAAGTTCGGGTTGTTCTTCTTCGATTACGATCTCGACCGCCGGCTCGACGTGCTTACGGCCAACGGCCACCTGGAAGAAGACATTCAGAAAGTCCAGCAGAGCCAGCATTACGAGCAGCCGCCGCACATGTTCTGGAATTGCGGCAGCGAAGCCGATTCGGAATTCATGCTCGTGCCAGAAGCCAACTGCGGCGACGATTTCTCCCGGCCGCTGGTGGGCCGCGGGGCGACGTATGCCGACATCGACGGCGACGGCGATTTGGACGTGTTGATCACGGCTATCAACAGCCAGCCTCGGCTGTTGCGCAACGACCAGTCGCTTTCGCATCACTGGCTGCGCATGAAGCTTCGCGGCACGCGGGCCAACCACGACGCCATCGGCGCCTGGATCGAGGCCGAGGTGGCCGGCGAGACGCTCGTGCGGCCAGTGATGCCGACTCGCAGCTATCTCTCGCAGGTCGAGTTGCCCGTGACGATCGGCCTGGGCGCTGCGACGAAGGTCGAGCGTCTCACAGTCCGCTGGCCCGATGGCACGCGGCAGGAAGTGCGGGGCGCGGAAATTGATCGGTTGATCGAAGTCGAGCAGGATACCAGCGTGGCGCTGCGGACGAAATGATGCCGTGTGAGCAATTTCTCGAACCACAATGAACACAAAGGGCACCAAGCGATCTCTCGGCTGTCCGAGATATACTTCACGCGGCCGAGAATGAGACATTTTTCCGCGAGCAAAAGCGCTGGCTGGGGCAGAGCTTGGCCAGATAGCGGCTGGCGCCCATCAACGGCATGGCGGCCAAGCGATGCCCCGGTTGGACGCACCGGGGCATCGTCTGGCCGCCGAGATGAACGAAGTGCCAGCCTCCAACCTGGCCAGACTCTGCCCCAGCCACCGCCAATGTCTCATTCTCGGCCGCGTGAAGTGTAGTTGATGCGGTCCGGGCGGCCCTTGAGGAGGCTGACACGGCAGACGCCGCACTAAATCAGCGGTCCGCCCGATTGGATCTCGGCGCCGTTGGCGTGCAGGATGTCGATCGCCTGGTCATAGCGGTCGTCGGAGCGTACGGTCACCACGATGCGGCCGGCCTTGACGGCTTCTTCGTAGTGTTCGGCTTCGTGGCGGCTCATCCCGACCGCAATCAGCGCCCCGACAATCCCGCCGGCCGCGGCTCCCGCGATCGCGCCGGCGAACAAGGTGCTGAGAAAGCCTCCCAGAATCAGTTCGCCCAAAGCGGGCAGCAACTCCACCTCGATGCCGATGGCCCACAGGCCCCCTAATCCCGCGCCAGTCAGAATGCCTCCCAACGCGCCCTCGGAGACCTTTTCGTCGTGCTTCGAAGGTTCCGCGGGAATCTGCGTCACCTCCACGCTGCGTGCTACCAGCCCGATTTGCTGTTCCATAAAACCCGCCTCGCGCAGTTCCTCGACCGCCTGCTGCGCCATGCGAACTTTGTCGAAAACTCCGACGGCCATTTCATGTTGGACCGTGGCCATGCCTGGGACTCCTGAAGTAAATGGAACGTGCGATGAACGGAGATTTGCCGCTCTCATTATACGCCTCGCGTTGGCCCCATAGAAGTAATTCGGCCGCGGATTTCACGGAAGCGGCGAAAAAATAACTTCGCCCGCATGAATGCAACCATGATGCCAACAGACAGCAATTCCGGTAAAATAACGGGAACCATGGACATTTCCGCGGCAAGTCAGCTTTTCAGCCGTACCGATCGGGAGCTTTGGGTCGTCACGTCCTTCGATGGCCGGCGGCGGGGCGGCCTGGTGGCGACGTTCGTCGGCAATGCTTCGCTGGTCGATTCGTTGCCCCGCGCACTGCTGGCCGTGGCGAAGCAACACCACACGTGGCGGTTGATCGAGGCCAGCGACGCTTTTGGCCTGCACCTCATTTCCGCCCGCCAGCTCGACTGGGTCTGGAACTTTGGCATCGGTTCGGGACGCGACCGTGACAAGCTTGCGGGCTATGCGATTGACGACGGCGTGACGGGATCGCCGCTCTTAAGTGAAGCGCTGGGCTGGCTCGATTGCCGCGTTGAAGCCCGGCTCGACGGCGGCGACCGCACCATTTATCTGGCCGAAGTCGTCGCGGCCCGCAACGACGGCAGCGAACCGCCGTTGACCGTGCGCGAGCTGCTCCGCATCGCCCCGGCCGATCGGCTCGCCCAGCTCAAGCAGTTGCGCGAGAGCGACAGCGCGATCGATGCCCAAGCCATCCTGGCCTGGCGAGCCAGCCACCGCTGAAACGGATGTTGTATGGTTGAGTCCGCCGGCGCACTTTTATACCGATTGGGCAAGCACGGCTGGGAAGTGCTGCTCGTCCATCCATCCGGCAACTACAACCGCCGCGCGCCGTGGAGCATTCCCAAGGGCTTGCCGGAGCCGCAAGAAGAGCTCGAAGCCGCCGCGCGACGCGAAGTGATCGAAGAAACCGGTGTGACTTGCGGCGAGTTGGTCGCGATGGGCTCCATCGTGTACAAAAAAAGCCGCAAGCGGGTGCATTGCTTTGCCGGAGCGGCTCCGGACGGCGCCGCGCCGCGTTGCGCTTCGTGGGAAGTCGATTGTGCGGAGTTTGTGCCCTTCGAAGAGGCCCGACAGCGCATCCACCCTGACCAGCAAGAGTTCCTCGATCGGCTGGAAGCCATTCTGAAGCGTCGTTAGTCCGCCTGCCCAGGCGGTCTGGTTGGCCGGTAAAAAATTTGACCGGTCTCGCGCCGCGCGGTATAGTTTTGTTGCTGAAGCGATATAGAGCACTTGCCCAAGTACCAGCCGAGATGTCGATCGCGACTGGGGCGTCAGGGCGTGGCGAAGCCACAAAATCCGGTTCGCCGGAGCGCCGACATCTTTGTGCCTTCGCTTCAGCATTTTTTTTGCGCCCTGTTTGATGCTCCCCGAGCAGCATGAACGTCCGCCCGCTTCGTCTGCCGCGGCCTCGGGGGCGTACTCTTGCTTGCCGTCTTTTTGTCGGTTACTTTGGGCAATGGTCGATAAGCCCTAGAAACCAGGGCACTTGGACAGGTAGCTCAGTTGGTAGAGCAACGGACTGAAAATCCGTGTGTCGCCGGTTCGATCCCGGCCCTGTCCACTGATTCGGATGAAAATCGCACGACTCGATCTCAAGGCTTTCGGGCCGTTCACGGAGGAGGCGCTCGACCTGAGCGCCGGCCAGTGCGGTCTGCACCTCGTCTATGGCCCCAATGAGGCGGGTAAAAGCTCCGCGCTGCGCGCCCTGAAGCAGCTCCTGTACGGCATCCCGCAGCGGACCACCGACGATTTCGTTCATCCCTACGGCAACCTGCGGATCGGCGGAGTGCTGGCCAACGGCGACGGCGGCCGGCTCGAAATCCTTCGCCGCAAGGCCGCCAAAAACGACCTCCGCGGGCCTGACGACAATACCGTCGTCGAATACGGCGCCCTGGGCAAGTACCTGGGTCGCCTCGACCGCGAAACCTTCGAGACCATGTTCGGCCTCGATCATGCCACGCTCGTCCGCGGCGGACGCGAAATCGTCGAAGGCAAAGGTAGCCTCAGCCAAGTGCTGTTCGCCGCCGGATCGGGAATCGCCAACCTCAAGTGCGTGCAGGACCAGCTCGAAAAGGAAGCCGCCGACCTGTTCAGCCCCGCCGCCCGAGCGAAGAACCCGCGCATCAACGCACAACTGACCGATTGGCAAGCCGCCCGAAAAGCCGTGACCGCCGCCCAACTGCCCAGCAGCGAATGGGAACGGCTTGATAAGGCCTGCCGCGAGACGCGCGAGCAATTGGCCAAGACCGAGCAGGAATGGGAACAGGCCCGCATCGAGCACGCCCGGCTGACGCGTCTCCATCAGGCGATTCCGCTCGCCGCCCGCTATAGCGCCGCCACGGCCGAAATCGCCGAGCTGGGTCCCGTACAGATTCTGGCCGATGGCTTTGCCGAGCGACGCCGCGAAACCGCCACGCGGGTGGCCACCGCCTCCAGCGCCGCACGGTCCGCCGCCGAAGCGATCGCCGAGCTCGACGGACAAATCGAAAAGCTGGTCGTGCCCGAAGTTCTCCTGGCCCGCGGAGAGGCCATCGAGCAGCTTGCCAAAGACCTGGGGAGCTATCGCAAGGCGCAGCACGACGCGGGCGGGCTGGTGGCCGGCCGCGAGCAGGTCGAGTCGGACGCGCGCCGCTCGCTCAAGCAGTTGCGGCCCGACCTGACGTTGGCCGACGTCGAACGACTGCGCCTCACGCGGCAGCAACGCGTCGAGATTCAGAACCTTGGGAACAAGCACGGAACGCTCACCACTCAGTGCCAGCAGGCGCGCGAGAACGTCGCCTCGCTCGGCCAGCGGCTGGCGGCCACCACCGACGAGTTGGCCGGGCTGCCGCCGCCACGCAACGCCGATCTGCTCAAAAGCGTGCTGCGTCGGGCGCAGAGCGAGAGCCGCATCGAAGAAGAGCGGGCTGAGGCGAGTGCCGAGCTGTCCAGGCTCGAAACTCAGGCAGCGGGGGCGCTGTCTCGACTCAACCTGTGGCGCGGAACGCTCGAAGTCTTGGAGACGCTGGCCGTGCCGTCCGTCGAGACGATCGACGCCTACGAGACCCGACTGGCCGAAACGGACCGCCAGGTGACCGCCCTGGCTGAACAAACCGCGAAGCTCGAAGCCAGTCGCGATCAGTTCGATCGCCAGATGCGGCAGGTGACCGAACAGGGCGTTCCGCCCAGCGAAGCGGCCCTCGACGATGCCCGGCAACGCCGAGACGAAGGATGGCGTCTCGTCCGGCGTGCCTGGCTGGAAGGCAGCCTCGATTCGGCCGAGGCCGGTTTATTCGCGGGCCGCAACGTCGGGCCGGACGGTCTGGCCGATGCGTTCGACCAATCGCTCCGGCAGACCGACGAGATCGCCGATCGGCTGCGCCACGAGGCCGATCGCGTGGCCGCGCGGGCCACACTGGCGGCGCAGCGGCAGGCGTGCCTCGATGAGCTATCGAAGATCGCAACGGCGAAGGAGATGGCGGTTGAGGCGCGCGAGGCCGTGGCCGCCGAGTGGCAATCGCTTTGGCGGCCGTTGGGCATCGAGCCGCAGTCGCCCCGCGAAATGCGCGGCTGGCAGCGGCGGCAACAAAGTTTGCTCGAGCAGGCCGAGAAGATTCGCAAGCAGAAGACCGACGTCGACGCGTTCGATTCGCGTACGGCCAAGTGCCGGCAGGAACTCGATCGAGCCCTGGCCGCGTTGAATGAGCCGACGGCGCAACCGGGCGAAACGCTGGCGGCCCAGCTCGAACGCGGGCAGCTTCTGGCCGAGCAGATCGACGCGGCGGCCGCGCGCCATGCTCGCTTGACGGACGAAGCGGCGACGCTGGGACGGCAGCTCGAAGCCGAGCGCCCAAAAGCCGCCGCCGCCGAGCGCGAGCTGTCGGCCTGGACGGCACGCTGGTCTTCGGCCGTGGCGGCCTTGGGCTTGTCGGCCGACGCCACGCCGGCCCAGGCCAACGAGGTGCTGGCCCAGCTCGACGCGCTGTTTGATCAACTCACCGACGCGGACCGCTTTCGCCAGCGGATCGAGGGCATTGCCCGTGAGGCGGAGGAATTCGGGTGCCAGACCCGATCGTTGCTGGAAAGCCTCGGCAAAGCGGAATTGTTCGGTCGCATGAGTGCCGACCAGGCGGCCGACGCGGTGCTGGCCGACTACCGCCGGGCGACGGAAGACCGCGGACGTTTGGAGACGCTGCGCAAGCAACGCCAGAAACACGCGGCGGCGCTGGCCGACGCGAAGCAAATCGCGGCCCTGTCGCGTGCGGAGCTGGCATCGCTGTGCCAAGAGGCGAATTGCGACTCGGCCGACCGCCTGCCGGATCTGGAGGCGCGCTCGGCGCGGGCCAAGAAGTTGCACGCGCAGCAGCGAGACCTGTACGAGCAGCTTGTCGTTTCCAGCGGTGGCGTGCCACTGGCCGATTTTTTGGCCGAGATCGCCTGTATTGAGCCGGACGGTTTGCCCGACAAGATTCAGCAATTGGGCGAGCGCGTGTCGTCGCTCGATGCGCGGCGGATCGAGCTGTCGAATGCCGCGGCGCTCCACGGCAAGGAGATGGCCGACATGGACACCAGCGCGGCGGCGGCCGAGGCGGAGGAGTTGGCGCAGAGTCTGGCGGCGACGATTGCCGGCGACGTCGAGAGCTATGTCCGGCTGCGTTTGGCCTCGGCCGTGCTCCGCGAGGCGATCGAGCGCTATCGCGAGAAGAACCAGGGGCCGGTTTTGCAGCGGGCCAGCCGGTTGTTTGCCGAGTTGACGGTCGGCTCGTTCTCCGGCCTGCGGGCAGACTACGACGATCGCGACGAGGCGGTATTGGTGGGCATTCGTGCCCGTGACGGCCGCACGGTGACGGTCGACGGCATGAGCGACGGCACGGCCGACCAGCTTTACCTGGCGTTGCGCTTGGCGAGCCTGGAGACGTATCTCGACGAGCACGATCCCGTGCCGCTGGTGGTCGACGACATTCTCATCAACTTCGACAACCGGCGTTCGCTGGCCACGCTGAAGGTGTTGGCCGACCTTTCGCAGCGCACGCAGGTGGTGTTCTTCACCCATCACGAGCATCTCGTGACATTGGCCGAAGAACACCTGCCGACGGAAGTGGTCTTTACGCATCGATTGGGACAGTCCAATCCGTAGGGTGGGACCAGCGAGCTTGCGAGTGCCGGCCCACCACAGCGCTCATGGTGGGCCGGCGCTCCCAAGCTCGCTCACTGTGCTACATTGACAAAGGGTCGATTTTCTTGCATAACAATTATGCGGTTTCGTTGGATGAAGAAAAATACTGGGAGATGACGGCGGGCGAACTGGCGGCGGCAACGAAACAGTTCGACGAACCTCTGGCCGCGGATCAATCGCGCCCACTGACTGCCGAGGAACGCAAACAGTGGAAGCGCGTCAAGACGCTGGGCCGTCCGAAAGTCGGGCAAGGACATCAGCGCATTTCAGTGAGCCTCGAAAAGGGATTGCTAAAGCGGGCCACGGCGCTCGCCAAGAAGCGGCGAGTGAGCCGTTCCAAGCTCGTGGCTCTCGCGCTGGAACAAGCGATTGCGAGGCAATCGTAAGAGCGTCACGCTCGCTAACCCGCATCCTAGTGTCGTCGTACGGCCGCCGCAATGGCGGCAACGATCGCCGTAATCGCAGCCCACTCAGTTATCGCCATCGCATGATGAAATGAACCGACCGGCACGAACGGGGCACCAACTGCTGAACCGGCAGCCGCTCCTCTTTTGCCATATTTCCCGCTACGGTTTTCTTCCGCCACGCCTTGTTGCAAGACTCCCCCTGCGAGACCAAGGATAGCGCCGTCTACGCCGCCCATGAACGCCCCCTCGGCGACGGCCAATGCGCCATGGTAATGGATGGCCGCGAAGACGCGGGCAACCGCCGAAGTTATTGCGAGAATCCCGTGTATGGAGAACTGGAGCCTAGTGGTCATGTTTCCTCGCCCGGAGACGCATCCGGGCTATGCAGGCCGTCTTCGCAGGCGCTTGGGCGAGGCACGGCCGTTTTCGACCTTCAGCTCGGTCACCAGCAGGAGATCGAGAATACTGAAGGAGTCGTCCTCGTGCTGAACGACAATCGTCCGGCCACTGGGAGAACGCGACAGAAAATCGGGATGCGGCACACGCACTCTTCTGCCGTCCGCCATGTAAATCGTGAATGGCCGGAAAGGAATCGCGCGATGCAGACTTTGAAGCTGTTCTATGGTCATGGTTCCGCTTGCCTCACCAAAGGTAAAGGTATCGTCTTCAATGAGTCTACTATGCCAAGAATCGTCAATCAATTCACCGTTACTCACGGGCAGGCAAGGCCAGACGGCCGCTTTTTGCGCGTCCCGTACTCGCCCTTACGCGGGTAATTCCTCGCCCGGAAATGTTTCGTGCCAGGCCTCCCGCAAGCCGTCCGCCACGGACAGCGTGTCGGCCCAGCTTCGTAAATAGGCCCAATCGAGGTTCTCGCGCTGCAGGCGGATCAGCGACGCGCAATCGACGCGGTCGATGATTCGTCCCGCCAGCAGCTTGTGCAGAATCAGATCTTCGCAGGCCAGAACAAACACCGGAACGTTTAACCCCGCAAGTTGCTGCGGCACACGCCGCGCGAGCGCCTGAAGCTGATAGGGGCATTCGGCCAGCAGCAAATCGACTTGCAGATCCATAAAGGCGTCGGGCGGCTCGTACACGCACTGGATCAGCCGCAAGCGGCCCAGGCTGGTGACGGCCGGTTGCCGCCGTGGCCGGACGCCCGCCGCGCGAAGCTCCGCCAGCAACTCATCGACGCTCCTTCCTTCGAGGCCGACCAGCAGGTCGACGTCGCGCGTGGCCCGGACGTACTTCCAGGAGGCCAGCGCGATGCCGCCCATCACGGCCATCGTCATCCGCGCGGCGTCGAGCGTGCGCCAGACATGTCCCAGCGCGTTCAAGAGTACGTCAGCGACCATCGTCCTTCCATGCGTCATCGAGCCGCTGGAGCATGCGAAACATCGCCTGGTCGTGCTCATCCATCTGCTGCCAGTACCAGCGGCGATAGGCGGCCATCACGTCGCCCTCGGGTCCGACCTCGCGCCGCAAGGCGGAGAGCAAAAACTCGTCGCAGGCGTTCATCAAATCGATCCACATCTCGACGCACTGCGAAGCCGTCGCGCCCTCCGGCACGCGGGCAGCAAGATCGGCAGGAGAAAGGGGTTCGGGCATGATGCCGCGTCCGCGGGCTGTTTTTTGGCATTATACCCCACGCGGCCAACAAAGAGACCTTTAACCGCGAGCAAACCTCGGTACCTGGGGACCTCCGGTCCTTCCTTCTGAGCGGACCGTCGTCATTCCAAGCGGCTGCGCCGGCAGGCCTCGCTGTACGTTTCGTCCAGATCGACGGGCACGACACCGGCGTTGCGCAGGCCCAGTGGCAGCGTGGGCAGGGCGTCGCCCAAGGAAAGAGGCCGGGGCCAGATCTCGATCTGGTCGCCAGCCGCTTGGCGTGACGGGCGATAGGCCGCCGCGTAGGTCGTGACGGCCGGGTCGAGCAAGAACGGCGCGGCCTGGCCGAGCAAGGCAACCAGCTCATTGTGCAGGTTGGCCAGTCGGTTCGTCACGATGTCGACGACGATCAGCCCGACGCCGCGCGTCAGGTAGGTCGCGCACTTTGCCGCGAAGGCCCGCCGCGTTTCCTGCCGGTCCTTGTTGTCGGGGCTGACCAACTCAATGGCGCCGACCAGCGTGGCGCCGGTGGCCGTGGCGAACACCTGCACCTCGATGTCGTCGGGGAACACGGCCGGCAGAACGAGATTGGTCGCCGGCGGCGTCCAAACGGGCGCCACTGCCGCGGTCGTTCGGCCACGGTTCGCCGCTTCCGACCCGCGTTCTTCGAATGCCGCCACATCGACCTCGACCTGGCTGCCGATATGCACTTGCATATCCGCGAAGAACTCCTCGCCGAGGACGTCGCGATTCAGCTTTTCGACCAGCGCCGCGGCCCACAGGCCGTGAAAGCCTTCCCAACTGCGTCGTTGGCTGATCGGTGGATGGAAATGGTCTAATAGCATTAGCTTGCCGTAATGACGGCGCTCGAAGGTCCACCACGCCGCTTCTCTTCAGGATACTATCGAGCGCTCTGGGCGGCAATTCGACGCGGTCGAAAGCGGTGGCAGCACTTATGCTTCTGGCCCGATTTCCGCTACAATCGCGGTGGCCCAGAACCAATGGCAAAGGCGTGACAATCAAGGAGCGCAAACATGGATATCGCGATGGTGGGTTTAGGGGTCATGGGCCGCAATCTGGTCCTGAATATGGCCGATCACGGCTTCTCGGTGGTCGGCTACGACCGTGATGAGAGCAAGGTCGCGGCACTGAAACAGGAAGGCGCCGGCAAAAAGGTCGAGGCCGTTTCCAACCCGGACGACCTGGTGGCCAAGCTCACGAAGCCCCGCGCGGTGATGATGCTGGTGCCGGCGGGCAAGCCCGTCGATTCGGTCATCCGCGATATGCTGCCGCGGCTGGCGGCGGGCGATTTTTTGATCGACGGCGGCAACTCGCACTTCACCGACACCGACCTGCGGGCCAAGACGCTGGCGGACAAGGGCCTCCAGTTCATCGGCGTGGGGATTTCGGGCGGCGAGCAGGGCGCCCGGCACGGACCGAGCATGATGCCCGGCGGCGATCCGAAATCGTATGAGCGCGTGCGGCCGATTTTCGAGGCCTGCGCGGCCAAGGTGGGCGGCGAGCCATGCGTGGCGCACCTCGGTCCCGGCTCGGCCGGCCACTATGTGAAGATGGTCCACAACGGCATCGAATACGGCCTGATGCAGCTCATCAGCGAGACCTATGCCCTGATGAAGCTCGGCCTGGGGCTCAGCGACGACGAGCTGCACGAAGTTTACGACGAATGGAACCGCGGCGAGTTGAGCTCGTTCCTGCTCGAAATCACGGCCAATATTTTCCGCCAGGTCGACGACAAGACCGGCAAGCGGTTGGTCGACGTCATCCTCGACGCCGCCAAGCAAAAAGGGACCGGCATGTGGACTTCGCAGGACGCCATGTCGCTGCAAGTGCCGACGCCCACGATCGACATCGCCGTCTCCATGCGCGACTTGTCGTCGATCAAGAGCGAACGCCAGACGGCCAGCCGGGTTTTGCGCGGTCCGTCGCAGAAGCTGGCAAAAGACCGCACGACGTTCGTGAAACAGCTTCGCGGCGCGCTCTATGCCAGCATGGTGCTGACCTACGCGCAGGGCATGTCGCAGCTTCGCCGCGCCTCGGAGGCGTACGGCTACGGCCTGGACCCGGAAACGGTCGCCCGCATTTGGCGGGGAGGGTGCATCATCCGCGCCGCGCTGCTCGAAGACATCCGCCGCGCGTTCAAGACGAAGCCCGATCTGTCGAATCTGCTGCTCGATCGGTCGCTCGGCGAAGCGGTGATGAAGCGCCAAGACGACTTGCGGGCCGTCTGCTGTGCGGCGGCCGAAGCGGGAATCGCCGCGCCGGGCATGATGGTGTCGCTGGGCTACTTCGACGGCTACCACAGCGAGTGGTTGCCCGCCAACCTCATCCAGGCCCAGCGCGACTGCTTTGGCGCCCACACCTACGAACGAGTCGATGAGAAGGGAACATTCCACACCGAGTGGCGCGTGAGCGAGTAGCAGCGGCCAGAGGTCATCCGCTTCAGGCGGCCATCCGCTGCGGCTCGGTCTCGTTGAAGAGATTGAGGGTGCAGACCATGTTGCCGTCGTCGTCGTAGAACTGCACCAGCCCGGCGTCGACCAGCCACATGGCAAAGTAGCCCTCGGTCTGGTACGAGCGGCCACGGTACGTGCCTTCGTTGATCAGAATGGTCTCGTTCACATCGTCGACCAGATCGTCGTCGATACCGAGATCCTCGAAGGTCTGCTTGACGAGTTGACGAACTTCGGTCGCAAGCGGAACCACGCGCATCGGGGCAACCTCCTGTTGCTGATTAGGGACCGGCTTCCTGCCGGCTGTCGGGTCGGTAATCGTACCGACGGGCCGGCAATCCGTGAAGACCGTTTTTTCCTCGTAGCATGCTTTCTATCGGAGAATCGTGCTCCCCTAGTTTTTCCATTCCACCCGACCCACGCGCACCGGGCAAATCCGGTAAAGTTTGACAGGGCAGAAGGGTTCTGAACCCTGAACCCTGAACCCTGAACCCTGAACCCTGAACCCTGAACCCTGAACCCTGAACCCTGAACCCTGAACCTTCTTCTCCCCACTTGGAATCCGACCCCGCGGACCCTATCCTTCAGATGTAGCGCCTTCGCACCTGTCGCCCGACGCCTTTATGACCTTCCTGTCGACGCTCTTTCACCCGCTCACGGCCGAATGGTTTGCCGGCCGTTTTGGCGAGCCAACCGAGGCCCAGCGGCTCGGCTGGCCGGAAATTGTGGCCGGCCGACATACGCTCATCGCCGCCCCCACCGGTTCGGGCAAGACGCTGGCCGCGTTTCTGGTCTGCATCGACCGCTTGGTGCGGCAGGCGGCCGAGGGGACGCTGGCCGACGAGACCCAGGTGGTCTACATCTCGCCGCTCAAGGCCCTGTCGAATGATATCCACCGCAACCTGGAAGTGCCGCTGGCCGAGATCATGGCCCGCGCGCGGGCGGCGGGAATCGAACTGCCCCCCTTGCGGGTCATGGTGCGCACGGGTGATACCCCGGCCAGTGCCCGGCAGGCAATGGTGCGGCGTCCGCCACACATCGTCGTGACCACGCCCGAATCGCTGTATCTGTTGCTGACATCGGCCAAAGGTCGCGAGATGCTGCGCAGCGTGCGGACGGTGATCGTCGATGAAATCCACGCCTTGGCCCGCGACAAACGCGGCTCGCATCTGGCACTGTCGCTGGAGCGATTGGCGGCCCTTTGTCCGCAACCGCCCACGCGAATCGGCCTCTCGGCCACGCAACGCCCGATCGATGAGATTGCCCGTTTCCTGGTCGGCACCCGGAACGTGGAAGCCGCCTCGGCATTGAGCGACGGCCGACCGGCCTGTCAGATTATCGACGCCGGGCACCTACGCTCGCTCGATCTGGGCATCGAGGTGCCGCCGAGCGATCTTTCGGCCGTCTGCTCGCACGAAACCTGGGATGAAATCTACCGGCGGCTGGCCGAGTTGGTCGGCACGCACCGCAGCACGCTGGTGTTCGTCAACACGCGGCGCATGGCCGAGCGCGTGTCGTTCCGCCTGCGCGAGCTGCTCGGCGAGGAAGCGGTGGCCAGTCATCACGGCAGTCTCGCCAAAGAAACCCGACTGGCGGCCGAAAAGAAGCTGCAAACCGGGCAGCTCAAAGCCATCGTCGCCACGGCCTCGCTCGAACTGGGCATCGACGTGGGCTATATCGACCTGGTCTGCCAGATCGGCTCGCCGCGCTCGATCGCCACCTTTCTGCAACGGGTAGGACGGGCCGGGCACTCCCTCCGCGGCACGCCTCGCGGCCGGCTCTTTCCGCTCACGCGAGACGAATTGATGGAGTGTTGTGCCTTGGTGCGCGCGGTACGCGAGCGACGGCTCGACCAGATCGAAATCCCACGAGCCCCGCTCGATATTCTGGCCCAGCAGATCGTGGCCACGGTGGCTGCCGAGGAATATGGCGAAAACGAGTTGTTCGAGTTATGTCGGAGAGCATGGCCCTATCATGATCTGACGCGTCAAGAGTTCGACGCGGTGGTCGAGATGTTGAGCGAAGGCATCGGTCGCGGATCTCGGCAGGGGGCCTACCTGCACCGCGACCGGGTTCACGGCCGCCTGCGTGCCCGACGCTCGGCGCGGCTGGCGGCGATCACCTCCGGCGGGGCGATTCCCGAAACGGCCGACTATCGGGTGGTGACCGCCGAAGACCGAACGTTCGTGGGCACGGTGAACGAAGACTTCGCCATCGAAAGCCTGCGCGGCGACGTTTTTCTGCTGGGCAATACGTCGTGGCGGATCGTATACGTTCGCAGCGGTGAAGTGGTGGTGGAAGACGCACACGCCGCGCCGGCCACGATTCCCTTCTGGCTGGGCGAGGCGCCGGGCCGCACGATTGAGTTGTCGGCGGAGATTTCGTCGTTGCGCGAAGAGTTGGCGCGGCGGCTGGCAGGCACGAATGAGGCGAGCGGGAGGCGTGAGGATGTAGGGTGGGACCAGCGAGCTTGCGAGCGCCGGCCCACCGTAATCGACGTCGCCAACGGTGGGCCGGCGCTCGCCAGCTCGCTGGTCCCACCCTACGACGGAGCGCTTGCCCCACCCTACGACGACTCTGTAGGGAACGCCCTCCGTGGCGTTCCTGGCGAACCGAACGATCTCCCAAGCCCCGCCTCGCGGAACGCCACAGAGGGCGTTCCCTACAGAGTGGCGGCGGACGCAGACGGTGTTTCCGCCAAGGAGGACGCCGTTGCCTGGCTGGAGGCCGCCTGCGGCGCCAGCCGGCACGCCGCCGAGCAGGCCGCGGCCTACGTGGATGCCCAGTTGACGGCCGTGGGAATGGTGCCCACGCAACGCCAGATCGTCTTCGAGCGGTTCTTCGACGAGTCGGGCGGCATGCAGTTGGTCATCCATTCGCCCTACGGTGCCCGAATCAACCGGGCCTGGGGCCTGGCCCTGCGAAAGCGTTTTTGCCGCAGCTTCGATTTCGAGTTGCAGGCCAGCGCCGACGACAACGGCATCGTCCTCTCGCTTGGTCCCCAGCACAGTTTTGCCATTGAGCAATTGTTCAAGATGCTCAATCAGCAAAACGCCGAGCAGATGCTAGTGCAGGCCCTGCTGGCGGTGCCGATGTTCCGCATCCGCTGGCGTTGGAACGCCACGCGGGCTTTGGCCGTGCTGCGGCAACGAGGCGGCAAGAAGGTGCCTCCGCCGTTGCAGCGGTTCCGTGCCGATGACCTGCTGACGGCCGTCTTTCCGGCCCAGACGGCGTGTCAGGAAAACGTGACCGGCGACATCGAAGTGCCCGATCATCCGCTGGTCAATCAGACGGTTTACGATTGCCTGCACGAGGCGATGGATTTCGACCGCTGGCTGGATCTGCTGGGCGAGATCGAGGCGGGCCGGACGCAACTTGTCGCCAAAGACACTTACGAGCCTTCGCCGTTCAGTCACGAGATTCTCAACGCCAATCCTTATGCGTTCCTCGACGACGCTCCGCTGGAAGAACGTCGGGCACGTGCCGTCGCCACGCGGCGGACGCTGGAAAAAGGCGATTGGAGCGATCTTGGCCGGCTCGATCCCGATGCGATCGAGCGAGTGAAGGCCGAAGCCTGGCCCGTGGTGCGCGATGCCGACGAATTGCACGACTGCCTGCTCTCGCACGCCGCTTGGCCGGCGGCCGACGGCGAGCCGTGGCGGCACTGGTTCGACGAACTGGTGGCCGCCGGACGTGCCACACGTGCGGTGCGAAATACAGCCGCGGCACTCCCTGACGGGGAGCAAACAAGCCCGGCACTTCATGACGCGAACGCGGCCGTTGCCGAGGGCAACGGCCATTCTCCGCCACGGAGTGTCGGAGCTACCTTGGAACTTTGGGTCGCGGCCGAACGCTGGTCGCTTGTGAAGGCCGTTCTGCCCGATGCCGTGCCGGATCCGGCATTGAACCTGCCCGATGCTATGCGAACCGAACACGAATCGGCGGCGGCTTCCGTGGAGCTTGTGCGGGGACAGGTCGCTTGCCGCGGTCCGGTGACGGCCGAGACAATCGCGAAACGCTTGGGCCTGCCGATCGAACGAATCGCCGCGGCGTTGGAAGCGCTTGAAGGAGAAGGCGCGGTCTTGCGCGGACGTTTTACGCCCGACGGCGACGGCCATGAATGGTGCGATCGTCGGTTGCTGGCCCGCATTCATCGCCTGACTCTGACGAGTGCCCGCGAGCGAGTGCAGCCGGTCGAGCCGGCCGTTTTCTGGCGCTTTCTGCTGGCGCACCAGCACGTGTTGGCCGACAAGAACCTGCGCAGCCGGTTCGGCTTGCGCGAGGCGATCGGTCAGTTGCAGGGCTTTCAGACTCCGGCCGGCGCGTGGGAGCGCGATCTGCTGCCGGGCCGGCTGCTCGACTACGACCCGGCCTGGCTCGACGAGCTATCGCTGGGCGGCGAGGTGTCGTGGGGCCGCTTGCAGCCACCGCGCGTCGGCGACGACCGCAAGCCGCGTCCGCGCGTGCTGCACCGTGCGGTGCCGATTGCCATCGTTTCGCGGACCAACTTGGAGTGGCTGCTGCCGATCGACCGGGCCGAGGCGATCGAACTGGCCAGCGGCAATGCGCGGCAGGTGCTCGAAACACTCTCGTCGCGCGGGGCATTGTTCCGTGCCGACTTGATGCCGCTCACCGGTCTGTTGGCGACGCAGCTCGACGAAGTGTTGGGCGAGCTGGCCGCGTTGGGCCTTGTGACCGCCGACGGCTACTCGGCGATTCGCTCGCTCGTCACGCGCGAACAACACCAGCAAGGCCGGCGCGGCCGACGCTCGCGCAACGGCTCCGCGGCCTATCCGGGCGGCGGCCGCTGGTCGCTCTTTCCCGGCTCGTTGCCGCGCGTCGAGCCCGCGCAGCGCGCCGAGCATTGGGCCAAGCTCTTGCTATGGCGCTACGGCGTGATGTTTCGCGATCTGTTGGCCCGCGAGGGCGCCGCTCCCGCCTGGGGCGAACTGGCGGGCGTCTATCGCCGCTGGGAGGCCCAAGGCCGGGTGCGGGGCGGGCGGTTTGTGTCGGGCGTGGCGGGCGAACAGTATGCCCTGCCGGACGCGGTCGAGGAGCTCCGCCGCCTGCGCGACGCCGGCCCCTCGCAGAAGTGGACGGTGATTTCGGCCGCCGATCCCTTGAACCTGGCGAGCATCCTCACTTCCGGCCCTCGCGTGACGGCCAAGACCCGCGGCGCGCTGGCCCTCATCGACGGCCGGCTCGTGGCGGTGCAGCAGACCGGCCAGACCGAGTTTCGCGAACCGCTTGCGGCCGACCTGACCGCGGAGATCACCCGTGCCCTTCGCGTCAGCACGATCGTTCGCCGCCGTCACGCGGCCGGCGAATATGCCGGCATGCAGCCCAGAGTCGGCGTGCGAGCTCAGTCACGCCGGTAAGCGTAGAGGAACGGTTGACGCCGACCAGAGGCCATTCAACAATACGGTTGTCAGCTTAAAAAACGAGGTTGTTTGCCATGTCAACGATTTCGCCCGATCTTGAGCAATTTGTCCGACCAGAGGTCGAGAGCGGTCGCTTCCCAGACCGTGACCCGGTCATCGCCCACGCATTGGCTCTGTTGCGACGGGATCGAGAGGAAGTGGTGGCCGGCAATGAGGCCGGCTTGGCGGACGTCGCCGCCGGGCGTGTTCAATCGTTGAGGCCTGAGTGATGGCGAAATGAGGCGGACGCAATCGCTGCTTTTTCCTGAAACTGCCGGACCCGCCGTAGCAGATGCCTCGGCCTCGACGTTCGTCAGCAATATGCGGCTCCCGGTGCATCGCTGGTTTCGCTACAGCGCCGGCTTTTCCGCAGAATGGGCCGCAGCGTTGATCAGAGAGTTCAAGGGCAGGAAGGCCTTGCGAGTTTTCGACCCCTTTGCCGGATCCGCTACCACACTCTTGGCTGCGGAAATGCAGCGCGTGGAGTGCCGAGGCATCGACGCGCACCCCTTCGTCGCCCAGATCGCACGCGCAAAGCTTGACTGGCGTTCGTCGTCGGACGCCTATCGCGAGAAGACTCACGAGATGCGTCGGATCGCAAAAAAGACGAAACCGGACGTCTCCGGCTATCCTCCGTTGATCTACAAGTGCTATGACGAATCGACACTGGCCGACCTTGACTGCCTCCGGCGCGCCTATTCGGAAGTGCTCGATGCATCGCCGGCTTCCAGGCTGGCCTGGCTGACGCTGGTCTCGATCCTGCGGCCCACGTCAAAAGCCGGCACCGCACAGTGGCAGTATGTGTTGCCCAAGAAACAAAAGCGGTCGCCACAAGACGCTTTTTCGGCCTTCGATCAGTGCGTGCGCACATTCCACAGTGACATGCTCGTCGGCGAATCACTCATTGGCAGCCGTGCCTGCTTTGAAGAGGCCGATGCGCGCTCGTGCGGGCCGGTGCCCGATCGCTGGGCCAATCTTGTCGTGACTTCACCTCCGTACCCGAACAACTACGACTACGCTGATGCCACACGGCTCGAGATGTCGTTCATGCGTGAAGTGAGCGGGTGGGGCGACCTGCAGGACAAGGTCAGGCGTTATCTGGTGCGGTCTTGTTCTCAACATGTGCCCGAAAAGGCTGTCGACCTTGACGAGGTATTGGCGTCCGCCGAGCTTGCACCCATCCGCGCCGAGATCGAGCCAGTCTGCCGGAAACTAGCTGAAGTGCGCATGACGAAGGGCGGCAAAAAGACATATCACCTCATGATCGCCTGCTACTTTCGCGATTTGGCGCTCGTCTGGCAGTCACTCCGTCGCGTGTGTACAAGTGACTCGCATGTTTGCTTTGTGGTAGGCGATTCGGCTCCGTACGGCGTCTATGTGCCGGTCATACCATGGCTGGGGGCCTTGGCGGAAGCGGCCGGTTTCGGCCCTCACCGCTTTGAACAAACTCGCGATCGCAACGTGAAATGGAAGAACCGCAAACATCGCGTGCCTTTGCAAGAGGGCCGCTTGTGGGTTGAGGGCTAATGGCACTCTCTCCCGGCCATCGTTTCGGCCAAATCATTCGAGGAGAATTCAACGACAAACTCTCAGCGATCGGCTTCCTACGCGAGTTCGAGCCCATCTTGCCCGGCGACGTAGAACCTGGCTGAGTATCCCCAACCTACGCCGCCCTGGCGGCACGCCGTTCGGTCTCGCCTTCCCCGGTCTGGCGGAGCTGCTCTTCGAGCGCTCCCTCGCCTGCCATCACGTCGGGCTTGCGGAACTGCATCGCCAGGTTGTAGGCCAACGGGCCGTAGCCGATTTGATAGTCGGCCGCCATCGCGGCGAAGCAGGCCGTGCTCCAGGCACGGGCGACCACAGGCGGCGGAAAGCAGAGCGCCAGGTAAGCCAGCGCGTAGGCCAACGAGCCGCGCCGTGAATGCCGCACGGCCGCCATCCGTCCGTCGACGAGCTGCTTCATGTCGGCCACCGAGAAATGCTGGTGCCGCCGAGCGCTGGCATTGTGCGAACGGACCCAGACTTGCGCCGGACAGACCGCGCTCAGAAAGCGGAACAGGCGAGGATAGTCGGCCGCCATGTTTTCGGGGCTGAGCCAACGCAGCGCTCCGCGATACGGCACCGTCACCGTCCAGGTGCCGCCCGGCCGCAAGACGCGGACGATCTCGGCGACCAACGTCGGGCGGTCGTGGACGTGCTCCAGCACGTCGAGCATCGTGATGGAATCGAAGCTCGAATCCGCAAACGGCAGCGTGTGCCCGTCGTATTCGAGGAACGTCACGCGGCTGCTCTTCACCCGACGCCGAGCGACTTCCAAGGCGATCCGGTCGACGTCGATGGCCACCACCCGCTTGGCCTTGCGGGCCAGATGCCGCACGTGATAGCCGGCGCTACAGCCAATGTCGAGCAGCTCCGCGTTGGCCGGCAGCCAGGCCTTCGCGATCCGGCCGCGGTCGAGCGGTATCGGCAGCGAAGGCATGTTCAGGTAAAACTGCCGTTTTTCGGCGTCGGCGTCGCACTTGGCCGCGTGCCCGCCGGCTCGGCCGTTCGAGCGACTGCCGGCGTTGGTATCGGTTCCGACCGTAGCGGACATAACGGCTTTGGCGAAAGTAGCGGTAAGATTTGCGAACGCTGCCGGGCGGAAGTCTACGAACGGTCGGCATCCACGGCAAGACCAGCATGACAGGTTCCGCGTGCATGCTTGTCACAGGTGGACCGCCTGCCTGACAGTCTCGCCACCACCGCCGCAGATTGGCCTAAGCTGCGACCGTCTCGGTTCGATAACTTGGGAGGATGGGCTTCCCAGCCCGTTACCCTCGGCTTGGGACGGCCTAGGAAGGCCATCCTCCGGCTCCTGTTGGCATTGACGCCGCCGCGGGTCTGCGATTAAGGTGCCACGCTATTTTGCCGGCAAGAGGCAACGGATCTGCCCACACTCAACGAGCCAGCAATGACGCACGCGCCGTGGTTCCTCGCCTGGATGTTTGCCGCCGCCCTGGCGGCCCTACAGTTCGGTTTCCTCACCTGGGGACTCTGGGAAAACTTTCGCTTTGGCCGGGCACGGCTGCGCAAAGCCTGGCCCCTCGAGCACGAGCCGCGGGTTGCCCTGTTCGCGCCCTGCAAAGGGTTCGACGTGGGCCTGGAAGACAACCTGTGGCCGCTGCTGGAGCAAGAGTATGCAAACTACACGCTGACCTTCGTCGTCGAAAGCGCCGACGATCCGGTCTGCGGCTGCCTGCGGCGCTTGATGGCCAAACACCCAACCGTCGATGCTCGGCTGTTGGTGGCGGGCATCGCCACCGACTGCGGCCAAAAGGTCCATAACTTGCGTGCGGCAACCGCCAAATTGCCCGGCGATGTGGAGGTGCTGGCCTTCGTCGATTCCGACGCGCGCCCGCGCCCCGATTGGCTGCGGCGGCTCATCGCGCGGCTGCCCGAAGCAAGGATCGGGGCCGTGACCGGTTATCGCTGGTTCGTTCCGACGGCCGCCAGCGCGGCGCAGTGCCTTCTTTACAGCATCAACACCACGGTGGCGTCGGGGTTTGGTCCGGGCGGCCACCATGTGATCTGGGGCGGCTCGTGGGCCATCCGTCGAGACGTGTTCGATCGACTGCGACTCCGCGATGCCTGGGGCGGCACGCTGAGCGACGATCTGGTCGCCACGCGCGTCATACACCGGGCGGGGCTGCGCGTCGAGTTCGAGCCGGTCTCGATGGTCACTTCGCCGGTTGCCGTGGGATGGCGGCAGGCTCTGGAGTTCATTCGCCGCCAATACATCATTGCCCGGTCCTACGCCTTTGCCTGGTGGTTGCTGGCGCTGGCCGGCAGCACGGTGCCGTTGGTTACTTTTTGGGGCGGATTGGTTTTGCTGGCGGTGGGCCTCTGGCAAGGTGCGCCCTGGACGTGGCTTCCGGCCGCGGTCTGCCCCGCCTATTACGCCGGCACCTTGGTGCGCGGTCATCAGCGGTGGGTTTTGGGCCGATTATACGTGCGCGAGGCAAGCCCGCTCATGCAGCGCGTCGCGTGGCTCGATATTTGGGCGGGGCCGTTGGTGACGCTGGCCAATTGGCTGGCGATCCTGGCGTCGGTTTTCGGCAGCCGGCTCGAGTGGCGCGGTATCCGCTATCGGCTTGGCCGCGGCGGGCGCGTCCTGTCGGTCGAACGACGTGCTGCCGAGGTACGACAGACCGGCAATCATCCGCAGTCGGTGTCCGCCACAGTTGGCGCGCACGCCTGCGATAAAGAATTGTCGGCACGCAAAGCGGTGCCGCACAGCCGCACGCCGGCCCCGGTTGCGGTGCCGATGTCGCCGACGTGACGCGGCATTGTCGAATCTCGACTACTTCGTGGAGAATCGTTTCACGGTCTCGGGGGGGACTTACGATGCGGGTCGTTCTATGGGACACGCGTAAACTTGATGTGGCGAAAGACTTCGCCGGTGGCTATGGCGTCGGCCAATTTCCGGTCCGTGGCGGCTGGCGGGGCCGCCTGGTGCGGCATGCTTTCAAACGCGATCGACGCCCGGTGGCCTTGGCGTTCGCCTATCTGGCCGCGATCTTTCGCCAGCTCGGCCATGACGTGGAATACAGCGAAGACCGCGCGCCGACCGGCGCCGATCTTTACGTGTTCCATCCGTCGCTGATCACCCTGGAGCTCGAACGGCAAGCGATCCAAGCGGTGTTGCGGGAATCACCCCAGGCCAAGGTGCTCGTGACGGGCATTCTGGCGCACGCTTTGCCCGAAGCGTTTGCCGATCTCAATGTGACGCTGGTCCGCGGCGAAGTGGAGCGGCTTCTCTGGAAGCTCGACGAGGTGCTCGCCGCGGGGCGCGGGGTGGTCAACGTCGGTTCGGTGCGCGACCTCGATGCGCTGCCGTTCCCAGACTGGTCGCTGTTCGAGCCGCACCGCTTCCGCATTGCTTACGATTTCTGGAAGTTTCCCACGGGGCTCATCCAGCAGAGCCGAGGCTGCACGTTCGCGTGTAATTACTGTCCGTATATTGTGGTCGAGAACTCGACGCGGTTCCGCGATCCTCAGCGAGTCGTTGACGAGATTCGCGAGGGGATGACCCGTTACGGCTTCCGCTCGTTCAAGTTCCGCGATCCGCTGTTCGGACTCGACCGCAAACGGGTCTTCAGGCTGGTGGAATTGATTGGCCGGCTGCCGCGCAAAATCCAGTTTTCGATCGAAGGGCGGATCGATCTGCTGAAGGTGGATGTCGTCAAGGAACTGAAGCGAGTGGGCCTGACGAGCGTTACCGTGGGCATCGAAACCCCGAACGAAGAGACGCTCCGCAATTACAAGCGGGCGCCGATCAAGGACGACCGGCAACGCGAGTTCGTCGCCCTCTGCCGGGCACTCGGCGTGCGGACGGTGGCCGGCTTCATGATCGGCTTCCCCGAAGACACCCGCGAGTCGATCGAGTCGGTGCTGAAATACGCCAAGGCCGTGGGGCCGACGTTTGCCAATTTCAACGTCGTCACGCCCTATCCGGGCACCGAGTTCTTCAACCAGGTACGGCAAGACATTGCCGACTTCGACTTTACGAAATACAGCGTTTACACTCCCGTCATGAAATACCGGCACCTGACCAGCGAGCAGGTGGCGGAGTTGCATACGCGGTGCTTCGTGAGCTACTATTTTCGCAGCCGCTGGTTCGCCGAAAACGCGCACCTGGTTTGGCCCTGGCTGCGCGGGCTAAGGACGGGCGTCGCTACGGCACAAGTAGGGTGGGACCAGCGAGCTTGCGAGCGCCGGCCCACCGTAGGAGTCAAGGCAGAAGGATGAAGGCAGAAGGCAGAAACTTTTTCTGCCTTCCTCCTTCTGCCCTCTGCCTTTTCCTCGTCGACTACCAGTACCAGCCGCCCCAGCCTCCGAAGGCGAGCGGCCCGAAACCGGCGCGGAAGCCGGGTCCCCAACCGTAATACCTCGGGGAATAGTATGAGTAACCGTAGTAGGGGCGCGTGTAATAGCTGCCATACGGGTATCCGTAGCCGTAGCCGTAATACGGCCGGTAGGAGTAGTAATACGGCGAGTAGCCGCCGTAGTAACCGCGTCGCCAGGCCCTGGTTGCCCAGTTGACGTTGGTGATCGGGGCCGTCCCCTGCTGCACTGCGGTGGTTATCTGCGCTGTGCTCTTCCCGGTGGGCAGCTTGATCTTCTCCCCGGCCGAGGCCGTACCGCACCACATCGCCACGGCAGCGATGGCCGCCAATATACTAAGCCGTCTCATGATTCTGACCTCCTCTGATTGGCAGGCCCCCGGCGCTGCCGCTTCCGCCCTGGCCGGCAGGAATCATGTTCTGCCTCACCTTGCCAGCCCATGCCCCTTCGGCGGGAACCCTAGCACCGACCGAATTCACTTTTACACTGCAAACCTTGCGCCCAATCCTGCCGACCCGCCAGGGAGGAACCGCGACAGGCGATGATCGTTCAGTGCCGCTGGAAGAGGCAGAAGCCGGCCCTCCGAGTGGCACGCTCGCGCCCAGTCGATGAACGTGTCATAAAGGGCGTCGCCCGACAAGCTGGCGAACCACTCGGCCCCGTTGGGCGTCAGCACCAGCACCACGTTCGGCAGGTCGCACGGACCCAAGCAACCGGAAACCGTGAGCTGGATCGAACGGTTCAGCTTTTCCGCCTTCCAGACGGCCTTGATCCGTTCGACCGGCACGTCAGGCATGCCGCGCTGCGTCTGACCGCAGCAGCACCCGCGGCACAAGAGAATCTGGCCGAGCTGCGATTGAGTGCGGCTGGTCAAGGCATCGTTCACGATTCAAGTCCCTGTAAAGCGGTGGTTTCGTCGAGTTCGATCCACTGTCCCGTGGCCGGCACCAGCCCCGGCCATTGCGACACGGGAATCCCTGCCAACGCGCCGCGCAGGGCGGCGATCGGTCCACCGTGTGCGATGGCTACCATGCAGCCCTCACGCGGCAAGCGGCGATGCCAGTCGAGCACCCGATCGCGCAATTCAAACACCGTCTCGCCCGCCGGCGGGCGAAAGCTTTCCGGCGCATGCAGGATCTGGGCCATTGCGTCGCCCACTTCTTCGAACACGCTTTGCCAGGGTCGCAATTCCCACTCTCCGAAATTGATTTCCGCCAAGGCGGGCGCCAGAGAAGCAACGAGGGACGTCCGCAGGGCGATCATTTCGGCCAGCACGGCTGCCCGTTTGAGGCCGCTGTGGTACAGATGCGTGATGGGCAGGGCGGCCAATTCTTCGGTCAGGGCGATGCTTTGCTGCTGGCCGTCGTGGCTCAACTCGATATCGCTGCGGCCGTAGCAGACTCCCTGGTAACATTCGGCCACGTTGCCATGCCGCACAAGCACGATGCGTCGGGATGATCTTGGTGAGTCGGACATGGAAAGCCAAGGTTCGTAGGGTGGGGCAAGCGAGCTTGCAAGCGCCGGCCCACCGATAGCGACGTCGATTACGGTGGACCGGCGCTCGCAAGCTCGCTTGCCCCACCCTACACCCGTGCGCCAAGTTGCATGGTGCAGCACAACAGCACGGCGATTTGCGAAATGTAGCAGATCGCGCCCGCGCCGTCGCCAGTCAGACCGCCGATTCGCCGCCGCAGATAAAAAACAAAACCTGCCGTGACCGCGAGTACCGCCACGACCGACAGCCCGAGCCCCAGTGGCGACGCCATCGCCAGCGGCAGCGAACCGGCCACCGCCAAGACCGCACCGCCCAGCACATGGCCGAACGTTTGCCGACCCACCTGCTGCGTCAGGCTTGGCCGGTCGGGCACCGGTGCCAGCAACGCCATCGCCAAAACCATGGCCCAGCGGCCGAGCGTGGCCGACGCGACGACAACCGGCAACAGCGACCCCGGCTCGAGCGCCGCCAACGCGCCGGCCCGCAGAAACAACGCCAACGTCAGTCCCAAAACGCCGTAGGTACCCAGGCGGCTGTCGTCGAGAATCCGCAGTACGTCGGCCCGTGTCCAACCACCGCCCAGTGCATCGCAACAGTCGGCCAGCGCGTCTTCGTGCAAGGCACCGGTGACAATCGCTTCGACAACCAAGCCCAGCCCGACGGCCAACCAGAGCGGCCAGAGATGCGAAGCGAGCCAAATAACCGCGCCGGTGACCAGACCGATCAGCGAGCCAACCAGCGGAAAGTAAAGGGTCGCGAGCTGCAAACGCGGCCGCTCATCTCGTGCGTCGGCCAACAGAACCGCGGGCACCGGAATCTGCGTCAAGAACTGCACCGCGGCCCAAAAGCTTTGCCACTGCCAGACCAGGGCGTTGGTACGATGTACCGCCGAGCCGCTCGTCGCTGGCTCGTGCGTTTCTTGAACGGAAGTCATTCTCGCAGCGCCCCGCGGATTGCCTCGTGGCGGCGAGCAAACTCCTCATCACTCAGCACCGAATCCGATCCGGCAATCGGCACATCGTGCGACAGCTCGACCCACGACTTGCAACCCGTGTAGTCTTCTTCCAGCGGCAGCACGACCGCTTGCGGCAGAGCGTAGACTCGCACCACCAGGGCATACACAAACTCGCGCCAGCGATGGAAACGCTCCTCCACGACTTCATCGGACCAGATATGCTGGCCGCGCAACCGCAGCACCGCAGACAAACTCTTCACCCGCAACGCATCGGCGACCACGGCGTAATGCCGCAGCACGATCGTGCCCGCCTCGGGCTCATCCGCTTTCAAGTCGCGCAGCAGGGGCCGGGCGTCCGGCACCACGCTGTCGGGCGACTGGTGCGAGAAGGTCGGAAAAAGCAGAAACTCCGGATGGTCGGGCCGGAACTCGCCGCCCTCTTCCACGATGCCACCCTTGCGCAAAATGAGCGACTGCCGGCCGCCAGCCAGTGCCTTGCAGACCACGGCCCATTCTTTGAATGCCGTTCTCATACCTTGGCCCTCCGGAAGGCGTGGCTGAACGTCTCGTCGTACAGCTTCGAGCGATGTCCTTCGGCGGCCAGCACCTCGCCGACGATCACGATGGCGGTCATCGAAATGCCCGCCGCGATCACCTGCTCGGCAATGGTTTCGAGCGTGCCGCGCACGATCTTCTGGTCGGGCCACGACGCGCGATACACCACCGCCACCGGCGTCTTGGCCGGATAGGCCGTGAGCAGCTCGTCGACGATCATGCGGATGACCTGCGTGCTGAGGAAGATCACCAGCGTGGTGCGATGGCGGGCCAGGTCGGCAAGCTGTTCGCGTTCGGGCATCTTCGTGCGGCCCTCGGTGCGCGTGAGGATGATCGACTGGGCCACGTCGGGCACGGTCAGCTCGTGCCCCAGCGCTGCCGCCGCGGCCAAGAACGAGCTGACGCCCGGCACCACTTCATAGTCGATCCCTTCGCGCTTGAGCCAATCGACCATCTCGCCCATCGCGCCGTAGATGGCCGGATCGCCGGAGGCCAGGCGGACCACGGTTTGCCTCGCCCGTGCCGCCTCGACCATGATCGGCATGAATTCACCGAGCGCCATTTTGGCCGTGTTATGCCAGGCCGAACCGGCTTTGGCCAGCGCAGGTATTCCATCGGGCATGAGACTGCCGGCATACAGCACGGTGTCGGCCTGCTCGATGAGTCGGCGGCCTTTCACCGTGAGCAGGTCGGGGTCTCCCGGCCCGGCGCCGACGAACCAGACTTTCATCGCTTCATCTCCACGTTCAGAAACCAGAGCGACGAATTATAACGCACCTGGCGGCCAAACCGCCATCGAGCGTTTCAAACTTTTTATTCCGCTTTCGTCAGCTTAGGCACAAGCCGATAGCCGCACGAACGGACGACCAACAGCGATGCCACAACGATCGCAATGGGCAGAAGCGAAATCAGAATCCAGCTTGGCACCAGCCACCAGGCGACCGCGCCTGCCCCGCCAACGATCGCCTCAAGGAGGCCCAATAACGATGCCACAAGGAAGACGAGGAACAGGCGCCAGCGAACGCCGCCTATGCCCAACGCGGCCCATACAGCACATAACGCGTCGATGACAATGCACACGGCCATCAGGGTAGACGCCGCCACGTTTCGCCAATCGGAACCTGCGCTCGGACTCCCGCTGCGCGTCAGACCCAGCAGCAGTGCCACGACGGTTGTGACTACCAGGAGATTCAAGATCGAATACTGCACTCGCCCCGGCGACGAGCCTTCGTCGCCTGCTACCGACCGCAGTTCGCTGAACCAGCGCCGAACGACCAGGAATGCCGAAGTCATAACCAGAACGAGCGTGAAAACTCCAACGAGACAGGTGCTGAACTCGCTGAGGTAGTGCGCAATGGAGATTGTTTCGGTCGCCGGGCCCGACAATGCCGAGCCGAGCGCGGGCCAGATTGCCAGGTAAGTGCATCCCAACAACGAGATCCCCAGCCGCCCGCGGGTTCGGCCAAGGCCCATGCCGGCCCAAAAACTCAGGAGCATGATTTGGCCGACCGTGACCGATCCCAGCGCCCACATCAACGGCAGGAACCTGATGTCGGCCGGTAGCAGGCAGAACGCTACGGGAGCACATGCCAGCGCCAAGTGGGTCGCCACCAGCCGTCGCAAACGGCGGCTGACTTGTTTGGGACGTGAACCGGTGTTTGCCGACGGGAGTTCCACCTGAGACATCGCCTTAACCTACGCTCGTTAAGCGGCGGTTGCAAACCGTGGCGGAGTAACGGCCATTCGAGCGGAAACAGTCGACTGGGCGAAGTGGGGCACGGTCAACTCGTGCCTAGCGTTCAGAAAGTGCTACGTGAGTCCCTCGATCGGCTCGCCGGCATAGATATGGTGCGGCCGGTCGAGGGCGTCGCGAAAGACCGCGACGGAGGGAATGCCCAGCGAGCGATAGATCGTGGCGGCCAGGTTCTCGGGCCGCTGCGGCTGACTGGCCGGAAAGGCGCCGATCTTGTCGGACGAACCAATCACCGTGCCGCCGCGCACCCCGCCGCCAGCGAAAAAGACCGTCTGCACCGCGCCCCAATGGTCGCGGCCGGGCAGCTTGTAGAACTGCGGCAGGTGCGTGATCTTCGGCGTCCGACCGAACTCGCCCGCCATCACGATCAACGTCGATTCCAACTGGCCGCTTTCATCGAGATCGTCGAGCAAGGCCGAAACCGCTTTGTCGGTGGGGGGAAGCAGCTTGTCTTTCAGGTGCGGAAACGCTTCGCCGTGCGTGTCCCAGCTTTCGTTGTTCCCCAGGTTGACCTGCACTAGGTTCACGCCGGCTTCCACCAGCCGCCGGGCCATCAACAGCGACCAGCCGAACGAGTTGCGGCCGTAGCGGTCTTGTGTGCGATCGTCTGCCCGCGTGACATCGAAGGCCCACTGCACCTTGGCGTCGGCCAGCAGCGAAATGGCGCCCTGCCGGTAGCGATCGAACTCGACCGACTCGGCCAACCGCTCGAGCTGCCGGCGCTGCCGCTCGACCTCGGCCAGCATGCCGACGCGACTGCCGAACCGCGCCCGATCGACGCCCTGCGGCAGACTCAAGTTGGGCGCCTGGAACAACCGGTTGTCGGCGTGGCCGCGCTCCTGATGGTCGAAGGGAAACTCCGGATAGGCACCGTAGGAAGTGGCGTGGAACGGGGAAGCCTCGACGAACCACGGCTCGTAACGCTGGCCGAGAATGCCGGCGAACTGGCCGGGAATGGCGCGGCCGCTGTTGTGAATGAGCCGCTCCGGCAGCACGATGGCGGGCGGCAGGTTGTTGCGGCCGGCCGTGGCACAACCGGCCACCGCGGCGATCGAAGGCCAGTCGGCCGGCCGCGCCGCCGTCGGGTTGAAGCCGGGCGGAAGGTCGCTGCGCCCGGTGAGCATGATGTGGTGCCCGGCCGAGTGGTCGTTGGAGTGGTGCGTGAGCGAACGCAGGAGCGCCCACAGATGGCTGCGCGCGGCCAGCCGCGGCAGGTGCTCGCAGATTTGCAGGCCCGGCGTGCGCGTGGCGATCGGCTTGAACTCGCCGCGAATGTTGCCGGGCGCCGCGGGTTTCAGGTCGAAACTGTCGTGTTGCGCCAGGCCGCCGGAGAGGAAGATGTAGATGGCGGAGCGTGCTCTGCCGCGATGGCGAGTGGATGAACTACCCGCCTCGGTCGCTGCCCGCAGCGCTTCGAGGTGGTTGATGCCCAGCCCCGCCAGGCCGATCGCGCCGGCCTGGATCAGGCAGCGCCGCGACAAACGTGGATGGTGGGGCACGAGCGGAGCGGGGCGATTCATCGTCAGTGGTCGCGGATATCGATTCCTTGAATGGCCAGCTTGCCGCCCTCCGGCACAACTTTGAATTGAACGGTTTTGCCCAGCTTTCTCTTGGGACGTCCTCTTCCACCGGCAGGTTGGACCGGTTGATTGGTGTTGCCTTCTTCGAGCAGGACAATATGCACCCCCTGAACCTGCTTGCCGGGCGCCAGCTTGACATTGGCAAAGGCGGCCTTCATGTCGCTGACCATGCTTTCGCTGGCTTTGCCGTCGCGAAAGACCTTGGCCTTGCCCGACGCCTTGCTGCTGAACAAGTCGCTCATGTCGTCCAACTCGTCGGCCATCAGCTTGTCGTAAAACTTCTGCGCAAGGAGTTCCGCCTCGCTCGTGGCGCCTGAAAACGGCGACTGGTTTCCTCCCATGCCGGGGCCGGCTTGCATCGCGCCCGGTCCGCCCTGCTGCATACCTGGTCCGCCCTGCTGCATACCTGGTGGTGGTCCGCCCTGCTGCGCGCCTGGTGGTGGTCCGCTCTGCTGCATACCTGGCCCGCCCTGCTGCATACCTGGTGGTGGTCCGCCCTGCTGCGCACCTGGTGGTGGTCCGCTCTGCTGCATACCTGGCCCGCCCTGCTGCATGCCGGGTCCGCCCGCTTGCATGCCTGGCATATTAGCCGCTCCCGGCGCGCTCGCACCGGAGGCAGGCGCGTTTGGGGTAGGCACCGAAGTGCTCGATGTTGTCGGACTTGCGGTTGGCGTGCTACCGGCTGCCGGAGTCGTCGATGGTTCTGAGGCGGGCCCGCCCGCTGAGGCCACCGTGGCCGTGGCCGGCGCCGCAGTCGTGGACGGCATGTCACTCTCGACCCCACAGCCGGCGACAAGAGTCAGCGCACCGACGGCGCAGAGCCATTTACAATACGACACGACACCGTCGCTTGACATGATGGTTTCTCGAAAAACAGACAGGCGATCCGCACCGCAGGTTAAAGACGCCCTCATTCTCACAATAATGCCGAATCGACGCAAGCAGAACCGGCTCACGGCCTCACGGCCTCACGGTGACCAAAGCGTTACACGTGACGGGACCGGCGCAATGTGTTATTTTGAACGAATGCTGGCCAAAGAGATCAAGCGTGGCATGATCGTCAACTACAGCTGCGCGCCGTGCATCATCGAGACGATCGCCGTGCAAAGCCCATCGGCGCGGGGAGCGGCCACTTACTACAAATATCGGGCACGAAATCTGATCAGCAAGCAGAAGGTCGACATCACGCTCAAGGGCGGCGAGTCGCTCGACGAAGCCGATTTCGAGAAGCGGCCGGTCAAGTTCATGTACTCCGACGGGAGTTACTTGCACTTCCTCGATCAGACCGACTTCAACCAGCACTCCTTGCCCGCGGCCGACCTGCAGGAGCAGGCCAGCTATTTGAACGAGGAGTTGGAAGGCGTGACGGCCCTGTTCTACAACAACGAATGCGTCGGCATCGACATTCCGCAGACGGTGGTGCTCAAAATCGCCGAATGCGATCCCTACGTCAAAGGCAACTCCGCGACCGGCCGCACCAAACCGGCCAAGCTCGAAACCGGGCTGATGATCCACGTGCCCGAATACCTGGCTCAGGGCGAACTGGTGAAAGTCGATACTCGCACTGGCGAATTCCTCTCCCGCGCCTGAGCGACGCTCAATCGTTCGACGGCGCGACGGCCGGCAACTCCGCATCTCCGTCGGCGATCCGCAGGAAACGATCGGCGGAAACGTCGTTGAACGTTTGCTCTCGGCCCGACGGCCAGCGGATGGTCAGCGTGTCGAGATGGTCGAACTCGCCCAGTCCCCAGTGGATTTGTGGTTCGCTCGACGATAGGTAGCTGGAGGCGGGCGCGACTTCCCCGACCCACCGCTCGTTGCCCACGCGCGCCGTGGCCCGTGCGCCGTAAGCGAACACGTTCGGGGCCGCCGCGCGCAGCTCGAGCGTGAGCCAGTGTCCGCGGGTGGTGGAGCGATTCTCCAGCAGCAGGGCCGGACCTTCATAGTCGACGACCAGCAAGTCGGTCCGGCCGTCGCGGTTGAAATCGCCCGTTGCCGAGCCGCGTCCGACGAGCGGCCGGGCCAGCGCTTCGTCGAGCACCGGAATGAGATCGACGAACCGCTTGCCGTTGAGGTTGTGAAACAGCATGATCGGCTGGCGGAACTGCACGCCCCGGCCTTCGATGTCGCCCACGTTGTCATACACGTGCCCGTTGACAAACGACAGATCGGGCCAGCGGTCGTTGTCCATGTCGAGCCACTTGACGCCGAAACCCAGCCGGTCGCAGGTGGAGACCGAAAGCCCCGTGATGTTGCTGACCTCCACGAAGAAACCGTTCCCCTCGTTGCGATACAGCGCGAAGCAGTTCTTCTGAAAGTCGGTCACGCTCAGGTCGAGCAGCCCGTCGCGGTTGAAGTCGGCCCAATCGGCGCCCATGGCGGCCATGGCCCTGTAGTCGCGGCCGACGGACAGGGAGCTGAGCGTGCCGACGTTCTTGAATTTCATGTCGCCCAGATTGTGCATCATCTCGGCCGGCACGCCGTCGTTGCCGATGTAAAAATCGATGCGGTTATCGTCGTTGTAATCGGTGAAGGCCAGCACTAGCCCCACGCCGTGCGTGTCTTTCATGCCGGAGATTTCCGGCGGAATCCGCTCAAAGCCCGCCGGGCCGTTGTTGCGCCAGATTTCGCCGAACTCCGGCTCATACTCTTTGGGCGGGCAACCCGATTTCACGCCCGGCGACAGCTCGCAGTATTGTTTCGACTCGGGTCCGAAAACGACGTAGTTCAGGATGACCAGATCCAAGTCGCCGTCGTTGTCCAAGTCCATGAAGCCGGCGCTGGCGCCCCAGTGGCCGTGATTCATCGGATCGAGTTCGACCTGCCCGGTCGCCTCCTGGAATCCCTTCCCCTCGGCGTTTCGGAACAAGGCCAGCCGATGGACGCCGGTCAGCAGCAGGTCGAGCCAACCGTCGCCGTCGTAGTCGCCCACGGCACAGCCGGTCCAGTTGGCGTCCGCCACCGTCAGTCCGGAGGCGGCGGTGACCTCCTCGAACCGCACGCCGCCGAGATTGTGGTATAGGACCGGGTGCGGATCGGTGACGAGCAGGAGATCGGGCCAATGGTCGCCGTCGTAGTCGAACAGGGCACAGCCCGATCCGAAGGCTTCGGTCGACTTCATGGGCCGCGGTTGTTGGGGAAGTCGATAGGTCACTCCGCGCTCGATCGCCACGTCGGCAAAAGCGATTCCGGCGGGATCGACCGGCGGCGGTCGGTCGCCGGGATCGTCGATGCCCGGAGCGATCGAAACGCTATTGGCGTTGGAGCGGGGGCCGCTCGCCCAATAGCCCGCCGTCAGCAGCAAAACGCCGCAGAACAGGGCCGCGAGAATCTTCTTCTTTCGCGCAGGCCGTCGGGCAACCGGCGGTGTGGAGACGAGTTCGGATTCGGACATCGGCAAACGGGAGGTGGTTGGGCGACAGCTACGATTGTAGCTTACCGCGGGCGCAAGAACAGCCGTCGAGAAACTGCAGGATGGCCTTCCCAGGCCGTCCCGTAGGTTCTTGGACGGCCTGGGAAGGCCATCCTCCAGCAGCCACCGCGGTTTTTGTCGGCGGCCCCGGCGGGTGATTTACCTGGACCGTTTTGCCCGTCATCATAGGTGCATGCTCGTTCGTGTTCTTGAACCCGAAGTCATGGATTCGCCGCGGGAGGCGCGCGATTACGATTCCATGGACCACTCGGAGGTCAACCGCCGCTTTGTCGACGATTTTCTGGCGGCGGCCGATCGCCACGGCTGCCGGTTGGCCGCCGGGCGGATTCTTGATCTCGGCACGGGAACCGCGCAAATCCCCATCGAGCTCGTTGGCCTGCGAAACGACGTCTCGGTGTTGGCCGTCGATTTGGCCGACAGCATGCTCGCGCTGGCGCGAAGAAACGTCGAATCGGCCGGTTTCGCGACCCAGATTCGGCCCGACCGCGTAGACGCCAAGGCCCTGCCTTATGCCGAGGCGAGCTTCGCGGCCGTCATCTCCAACAGCATCGTGCATCACATACCTGACCCACAGCGGGTATTGGCCGAGGCTTGCCGGGTGTTGCAACCGGGCGGCTTGCTCTTCGTGCGCGATTTGCTGCGGCCGCCGGACGATCGCCAGGTGCGGTGGCTCGTCGAATCCTACGCCGCCGGCGCGAACGAGCATCAGCGGCGGTTGTTCGAGGCCTCGCTCCGCGCGGCCCTGAGCTTGCCTGAGATTCGTGAGCTGGTCGCCACGCTCGGTCACAATCCGGACGAAGTCCAGCAAACCAGCGACCGGCATTGGACCTGGTCGGCGTGAATCAAATTGTCAAAGACCTTGGGCCAGGATTCTTGGTCGCCTGCCTCCCTTTACTTCATCGCCGGCGTTGACGGCGGATCCGGCAGGCGGGGAGATCCCATCCGAACCGGCGCGCGCACCGGCCGGCTCGAACGCGGCAAGTCACAAGGAGCGGACACCTCGTCCGTCGGAATCAACTCTGGCAAGCTCCGAACACGCCTTCCGTCCCAGCGACACCAGCGACACGATCACGCGGGCCACCGCGGCGGCGCACGACCGCTGTTCTTCTTTAAACAATATTTGAGAGAGAAAAGCCCACAGGGTCAACGCCGGGGTATGGATCGCGTCCGCTTCTTGTCCGAAGGCCGCGCCTTCTTCCTCGAACGCCGCCTGGATGACTCCGCGGGTGCTTCAGTCCCACCGTTGTTCGTCGTTGTCGTTGGTACTACGGCCATGCGATTGACTCCCAAGACGTGAGATGTTTACGTGACGAAGCGCCCCGCCGCGGCTCAGATAACGCGCGGCCTGCGCGTTTTCTCCACCGCGACGGCGCAAGAACCTGCAGACGTGAGGGCGGCACTTCGCGATAACGCGCGGCCTGCGCGTTATCGCCGACGCGGACGAGCGCGGCATCAAGAGGGTCGCGCTCCTCGCCAAGCGAGAATGCAACCCTCGCCGGGCGCCACTGCCGGCCGGTTTCGATTCCAGATCGGTCGCAGCCGCGGAACGTCCTCGGAAAACGGATCGAGCGGGCTATGCCGCTCCCCTCAACCCGGCTGCCAGCCCGCGGGCCGGCCGACGAACGGGTTCGTCTCTTTCTCTTGGCCGATCGTGGTCGGGGGGCCGTGGCCCGAAAGCACGACCGCGTCGTCGGGCTGCGTAAACAGCTTGCGGTGGATGCCGCCGGCCAACTCGGCGAAACTCCCGTCCGGAAAATCGGTGCGACCCACACTTCCCGCAAACAGCACGTCGCCCCCGAACACATACATCGGCTTAGATGCCTTCCAAACCAACACCACGTGGCCGATGGAGTGGCCGGGGATCTCGTAAACGTCCAACACAAAGCCGGCCGCCTCGAACTGCTTCCCTTCGCGCAGCTCGATGTCGGCCGGCGGGCTGGTCAGCGGCAGACAATACCTGGCCGAGAGGTTGAGGGCGGCATCGGTCAACTTCGGCGCGTCTCCGTGGCCGATGGCCAACGGGCAATCGGGCCAACGCTGCTTCATGGCCTCGTTGCCCGATATGTGATCGGCGTGCCCGTGCGTATTGAGAATCGCGGCCGGCGTCAGCCCGTTCTGCCCGATAACGTCGAACACCGAATCGGGTTCGAATCCGGGATCGACGATCAGGCAATCGTGCCGGCCCTTCAGCCAGGCAATATAGGTATTCTCGTCAAAGGGCCTGGAGACCACGGTCGCGAGTTGAAACTTATCGGAATGCATGAATTGCTCTCCGCGCCGAGGCGGATGTTAGGTAGTTTAGGACGTCCGTAACTGCTGCCGTCAAAAGCGGCGACATGGCGGGTATTGTAAATTCCACCCAGCACGCTGGCGATAGATACCAATGCCATCGCAACAAAAGTTGTGCCGCGACGACCGGACCCGCTCGCTCTAACTGCTTGCCGCAAGCGGCAGTTCGGCGCGATCGGTGTTGCCGACACCGGGAGCGAGGTGCGCCTAGGGCACGCGGCTTGCTTTGTGCCGTAAAAAGGGACGCGAAAGCGGCGATCGGTGGACGGGGACAAACTCGCGCTCGACGGGAAGCGCGCGAGCAGAAGAAGATAAAGGAGGATCGACCGATGCGGACAAAAACTTCAAGCGCGCGTCGCGCCATCGCCCTGGCGCTGGCCTGTAGTGGATTGTGGCGGGCACCGGTCTTCGCGCAAGAGTCAAGCACGCCGGGCCGTTCCGTCTATGATCGGCGGCCCGCCGCCAAAGCAATGCCCGCCGAGCCGCGCCGGCTGCCGACCAGTCAGGCGGGCAAGTCTGTCGAGCGCGGCATCGGTCGCCCGCGCCGCGCGCGGGGGTATCTTTCGCAGGCGCCGTCTGGCCCTCCGCGAACGACGAGCCGAGCGCAACCGGCGGTCCAGCGCGCCGTGCCGACGCCGACCTCGGTGGCCGGCAGAGTCGTGCCGGCCTTTTTCCCGGCCCCCATCGCCGGCGTCGAACCGCCCAAGACCATCGATGCATCCACAAACGCCAGTCAGCAGATCGCCTTGCAGCTCAACAGCGCGGCGCCCGGCGAGCACAAGCTGCTGCCGGCGGTGCGCTGGGCCAAGCTCTGCATGCAGAAAATGGAGACGGTCCAAGACTACTCGGCCAAGATGGTCAAGCGAGAGCGGATCGACGGCACGCTTTCGGACTACGAATACATGTTTGTGAAGGTGCGACATGAGCCGTTCAGCGTTTACGTCTCGTTCCTTGGACCTGCCCGCGTCAAAGGGCAGGAGGCTCTTTTCGTCCAGGGCCGCAACGAAGGCAACCTGCTGGGTCACGCCAACGGCATGCGGAAAATCTTCGGCACCGTCTCGCTCAAGCCCGACAGCATGCTGGCCATGGCCGGCAACCGCTACCCGATCACCGAGATGGGCATCAAGCGTCTCACCGAGCGGCTGATCGAGGTGGGCGAGCACGACGCGCAGTTCGGCGAGTGCGAGGTGCAGGCCTTCCCCAACACGAAGATCAACGGCCGCGAGTGCGTCTGTTTGCAGGTGCTGCATCCGCTGCCGCGCAAGGAGTTCCTCTTTCACAAGGCGAAGATTTACGTCGACAGCCAGCACAACGTGCCCGTGCGGTATGAAGCTTACGATTGGCCGCGCGAGGCCGGCGGCGAGCCGCCGCTGTTGGAGGAATACACCTATCTCGACCTGAAGCTCAACAACGGCTTCACCGACCGCGATTTCGACGCGTCGAACCCGGTGTATCAGTTCCGGTAGAATGCAGTGTTCCGCTAGAATGCTCTCTATGAGCATCGACCTTAGAAACGAATTGCGCAGGGTTTTAAACGCAGCGGTCCCATTCGAGACCAATTGGCGAATCCTTCGTTCGCTCAGGGAGCGGGGCATCGAAGCCGACGACGTCCAGTCGACGCTTGAATCGATGTACCAAGAAACAAACGACGAACACAGCTAAGAGCGAATCGCCGATTTGCTCGACTGCGTCGTGGGGTGGTGCAGCCCGGAGTTCGCGGTCTGGAGCAAGAGCGAGTTGCCACCTAACGGCTG
Organism: Pirellulales bacterium; assembly: GCA_035533075.1. Classification (NCBI taxonomy): domain Bacteria; kingdom Pseudomonadati; phylum Planctomycetota; class Planctomycetia; order Pirellulales; species Pirellulales bacterium. The sequence continues at coordinate 94,631 of DATLUO010000068.1, forward strand.
AATCTCTGCCACGTTCCCTCATGATTCGAGTCGCGCAGCCGGGCCTCATGCACTGTCGCGCCCCGGCAGATCCTCCGTTGTGCTACTGATTGGCTGTAGACCCATAGGCATCTTGTTTTTTACCGTGCCCGGCATGGTGAATCCTGGCCTCAGGGAGTTTGGCGCACGCGTTCGAGCATTGCGCGAGCAAGCGGGTTTGAGCCAAGAGGCCTTGGCGGCCCGCGCTGGCATTCACCGCACATACATCGGCGGAGTGGAACGCGGCGAGAGAAACGTCGGGCTGAAAAACATCCTACGCATCGCTGCGGCGCTCGATGTTCCCACGTCGGCCCTCTTCGAGAGGGCGGAATGAGCGCGGTCAAGAATCCCTACCAAGGTCGGCCGGAGACCGATTGGCCGAAGATCACCCGACGACTTCTTGCACGGCATCCACTCAAAGCGGCCACGATTCTCGAGGTTGCGGAAGTGACTTGGGAAAGGCTTTGGTCTACGACTCTTTCCCTGGTCGATACCGCCTGTTGGCCCCCGTTCAATTGCTTCACGGCGTTGGACCCAGCGCCGCGTCGGCTCCGGAAGTGCTGGCGATTCGCACCATCGGTGATCTGCTGAGATGCAACGAGAACTTGCCGCCAAAACTAGCGAGCATTCGCGCGGCGGCGCTCGGGGACTACGCAATGGAGTTGCGCGATTCACGTTTCGAAGAGGACTGAGCGAGACGCGTCGGATGCCAGTCGGAGGCGTTTCGCCACGAATCGGCAATAGTCGCGCCTGAGCTCAAAGCCGATGACCTGACGCCTATTGCGAATGCACGCTTCGGCAGTCGTGCCCGATCCGAGAAATGGGTCGAACACCAAATCGCCTTCGTCGGAGAAGCCGAGAAGGATCCGTTTTGTCAGGTCTATGGGGAATTGAGCCGGGTGCGGCGCGCGCTCCCGCGACGACCGGTTCTCGCCCGACGTTACTTTCGCGATTTGCCAAACGTCGGAAGGGTTTTTGCCAATCGTATTGCACCGCAGTTTGCCGTTTTTCTTTTGATACGGGTATTTCACGTCCGGGTCACGGATCGCATCCAGATTGAAGCAGTAATCATCCGGGTCCTTGACGTACCAGAGAAACTTCTCATTCCTTGGGGACAGGAACCGTTTGCCGGCGACCCCCGCTCCCTAGTCCTTAAACAAGCATAGCCAGAATCCTCTGTGGCGCCGCGTCACGAAAAAAACGCGTAACCGCCGGCGTTTTCCGGGGTACTTGTGGTGTGGGGCCGTCAACACACCACGCCAGCACGGAGGATTTCAAGTGAGCAA
>DATLUO010000069.1 GCA_035533075.1 Pirellulales bacterium
CCTTGCGTCTCCACCAACCGTCCATCGTCCATCTAAGCCGGACGGAATCCCACGCCACCCAGCTCCATGCTTATTCTTCCCAACTCTCCTGAATTGACCAAGCCCGATTTGTGTCAACGCGGAGCGTGCGCGGTATAGCACTCGAAGGCGCCCCTGCTACGCCGGCGGTTCCCGAACCGGCTTCGCTGACGCTCTTCGGCCTAGGTTTAACAGGCATGGCGCTCATGGCGCGCCGCCGGAAGTAAAGCAAGCTCGCGTCACGACCGGGCTTCTCCCCGTCGAGCGCTGGACGGGGGGAAGAAGTAAGCGCCCTGGGTCGATTGCTAGCTCCCAATCATTGGCTCCGCGGAGGCAAGCTCCGTGGCGGCCGAAGGTCTCATTTTTGGCCGCGCACGGTATAACTTCACGACAGTGGACTTTGGGGATGGCCCTCTGTCTGTAGCGTTTCTCAATGGTTTAACCGTGCGTCAGTTCCTGGATGGGGCCAACTCAACGCTGGGTGGCGGTCCCAGCCTCGGCGGCCTGCCCTATTATGATATCGATGCCCTTACCGCAACACTGAACATTACTTTCGACCAAGGCAACGTGACCCCGTTTGCGCAGGATCATCTCGTAGCCCCCGCGTCCGGCGGCGGTCGGACGCCGCCTGCCGTGCCGGAGCCGTCCAGCTTAATGCTCTTGGGCTCCGGCCTGCTCGGCCTCGCCGCGACTCGCCGCTGGCGGAGGCGTCTAGCTCGCCATCATTCATCAGCCCATACCAACCCGAAGCGCAAGCGAGGTGGAGCAATCGCCTTACCTCGCTAGCGCTTCGGGTTAGTGTGAAGCGCTTTGTCGAGCATTCTCGGGGCTGATGAATAATCCGGGCTAGCTCGCCATCCGCTTCACCATCGAGGCAAGTGAAATGGCCCTACACGGCGCCACCCGACGTCGTGGAATTCGAACTCCTGCGCCGCGAGCCTGAGGCGCTGCTGAAAACCCGGAGTTTTGGTTCCTGGAACCTTTTCTTGACCTCCTGGAACCTTTTCTTGACCCGAGGCGCCGTATTCTATTCTGTTGGCCTCCCAATGAGCATTAAAAGGCGTCAATCCGTCAACGGAAAGTCGAACTCGTTTTTTCCGTCCGCCGTGACGGTGGCCGACAAGCCCGACTTGGCCGCGTCGGCGTACTTGGCAGGCAGCAGGTCTTTGGGCTCGGCGGGCGGCGGGGCGTTGGGGTCGGGCGGAACGAATTGGTAATCCGCCGGCAGTCCCCCATCTCCAAGTTCCTCCGTGCTCGATGACTCCGGCTCGACGAGAGGAGCTTCCTTCTTGACGATCGCAACCTGGTAACTGCCCAGCGGGACGTTCTCCCCGGCGGCCGTCGCCAGCTTGAATTTGCCTTCCGCATCGGTCCGGCCGAAGGCCGGGGTGCTGGCCGACACGAACGTCACGTTGGCGCCTTCCACCGGGCTTCCCTGATAGGTGACCGCACCGGTGACCGGCCGTCCGTTCGGGTCGCCCCGTTTTGCGCGGGAGCATCCTTGGCTGCCGCCCAAGCCGAGCCCGGCCAGGGCGATCCAAGCGGCAAGGCAAAACGAGCGGGCAAAACGATCCGATCCCATTTTCATCAACTCCTTGAGCTGTTCGAGCGCGCCTGAATATGGAATACGCACACGGCCCACGCCGCGGCGTGCGCGATAAACCCCGGCGTCTTCGCGACGGAGGCAGAATCCGCAAGCACAAAAGGTTGTTGTCCGATTCAACCGCTTGGGTTGACGCTGCTTGCCGCGCCTTCGCCTCCATCTCGGGAGCCCATGGCCCCCCAGATCCCGTAGGGACTGGGCCCCTTGTTGACTTCGGCCATTCCCAGGTTCCCGGTATTGATTCCGTCGCTGATGAACTGGACCGAACCATCGACCATCAAACCGTTGACGCCCCCTGGGTGGTTGCTCGACGGCGAATAAACGCCGCCGTGACCATCGGCATATTGATTATAGGTAATGATGCACGAAGGGGAGTTCGGCGGCAATACGGTGGTGAAACCGCAACGCTCCGTCTCGCCGTCGGTCCAATCGGTGCCAAAATACCCCTTGACATTCGACGAGTTGGCATAATACATGCCGTTGGCCGTGGCCAAACAGATGCCCGGGCTGGTATTCACGCCCGCAAGGCCGTTGACCGTGCCCTCCTTGACGCTCACCAACGCCCCGCCCTTGCCGGTACCGAAGCCGGCTCGGATCCGCTCGCTCATGGCGATCGTGTTGCTCGTGCCGTCGGTCACCATGGCGAGCTTGATCGTGTTCCTCCAGAGGAACATCCCGCGGTTCCAACTGATCGGGTTTGTATTGAAGCAGTTGTTGTAAATCGAATCGCCGTGGCTGAACGCATAGTTGTTGTTCCCGACCGCGCCCGGTCCGGGGACAGGCCGGGTGTCGGAGGGACAGAGCAACGACGGAACCTGGACGTTCCAATTCTTCCAGCCGGTCCAGCCGACCGGACCATAGGGCGGAGCTCCATTGCCTCCCGACTCGATCATCTGGTAAAGCGCTTGCTGCTCGATGTACGGCAGCAGCGGAATGAAGCCGCTCACCCGAGAGCAATTGCCGGGCGGGGAAATGCACGGGCCGGTGCCCCCTTTGCCGAACGGGAACGTGTTGTTGACGTCATGATAATTCTGCAAGCCCACGCCAAGCTGCTTCAAGTTGTTGACGCATTGCGTGCGGCGCGCCGCCTCGCGCGCCGCCTGCACCGCTGGCAGCAACAGCGCGATCAGAATGCCAATGATGGCAATCACTACCAGCAACTCCACCAACGTAAACGCTCGTCGGGAGCCAGCGAGACTTGCCTGTTCCCCCTCGGCCCCTCGGCTATAAAACCTCGACATCGGATAACCTCGCAGGATCTTGAAATGAAAGCGGCCCGCCGGACTTTGGGAACTGTACCGGCATCCTAAGCCAACGGTTAATATGCGCGTTGTGTGCATATTAAGTCAATGCTTTTTAATTTTCACGCAAAAGCAGCCATTACTCACGGCTGCCGCTTGGCCCAACAGCCAGACTTGCGGCCGCCGGCGACACCCAGGCCTGGATTCGCCAGCAGCCGGCCAGGCAGGAAGGAGCAGCCGCGCCGGCGGAGATGTGCGACGCGCCCGCCAGCGGGCGAACGTCTGCAGGGCGACGCGGCAAGCCCTTTTGCTTTATGCGCTTCGGACGCGGTTGCCCAGCGAGTCTCGTTGACGCTGGCGGCCGGGAACCCTAAACTCGGCCGGTAAGCAGCGATCGTTATTCACCTCAACCGCTTGGCAGAAAAGCATGACTGCACCGACCGCAACGGCGCCGACCAAATCAATCCAACAACTGGCCATCAACACCATCCGCACTCTGGCCATGGACGGCGTGCAGAAGGCCAACAGCGGCCATCCGGGCACGCCGATGGCCCTGGCGCCGGTGGCTTATAGCCTGTGGAACGAGGTGTTGAAATACGACCCGGATCAGCCAAACTGGCCGAACCGCGACCGCTTCGTGCTCTCCTGCGGCCATGCCTCGATGCTGCTCTATTCGACGCTGTACCTGGCGCGCGTCAAGCAGGCCGGCCCCGACGGCAAGCCGACCGACGAATTGGCCATTCCGCTCGACCAACTCCAGCAGTTCCGCCAACTGCACAGCCGTTGCCCAGGACACCCGGAATACGGCGAGTCGAGCGGCATCGAGACCACGACCGGACCGCTGGGCCAGGGCATCAGCAACAGCGTGGGCATGGCCATCGCCGAGCGCTGGCTGGCCGCGCACTTCAACCAGCCCGGCTTCAAGCTGTTCGACTATCGCGTCTACGCCTTGTGCAGCGACGGCGACCTGATGGAAGGGGTGGGCTCCGAAGCGGCCTCGATCGCCGGCCACCTGAAGCTCTCGAATCTGTGCTGGATTTACGACGATAACAAAATCACGATCGAAGGCGAAACGTCGCTGGCCTTCAGCGAAGACGTCGGCCGGCGATTCGAGGGCTACGGCTGGCGCGCCATTCACGTCGACGACGCCAACGACCTGGCGGCCTTGAACGACGCCTACCAGGAGTTTCTCAAAACCGACGACCGGCCGACGATCATCATCGTCAAGAGCCACATCGGCTACGGCTCGCCTCACAAGCAGGACAACCACAGCGCGCACGGCTCGCCGCTGGGCGAAGACGAAGTGCGGCTGACCAAAGAGGTCTACGGCTGGCCGGCCGACGCCAAGTTTCTCGTGCCGCCCGAAGTGGTCGAGCACTTCGCCGACGGCGTCGGCGCCCGCGGCAAGAAGCTGCACGCCGAATGGCGAGCAAAGTTGGCCGACTACGCCAAGAAGTTCCCCGAGTTGTACGACCAGTTGCAGCGGATCGAACGCCGCGAGCTGCCGAAGGACTGGGAAAGCGGCATTCCGACCTTCGCGGCCGACGCCAAGGGGCTGGCGACGCGCGTCTCGTCGGGCAAGGTGCTCAATGGTCTCTGCTCGAAGATTCCCTGGCTGGTCGGCGGCGCCGCCGACCTGGCGCCTTCGACGATGACCAACATGAACGACGTCGGCAGCTTCGAAGCCGGCGGGTACGACGGCCGCAACATGCACTTCGGCATCCGCGAACACGGCATGGCCGCAGCGGTCAACGGCATGGTGCTCTCCGGGCTGCGATCCTTCGGCGCCACGTTCTTCGTGTTCGCCGACTATTGCCGCCCGTCGATCCGCTTGGCGTCGATCATGAAGATTCCCTCGGTGTTCATTTTCACGCACGATTCGATCGGCGTTGGCGAAGACGGCCCGACGCACGAGCCGGTCGAGCACCTGGCCTCGCTACGGGCGATTCCGGGCCTGGTCACTTTGCGGCCCGGCGACGCGAATGAAGTGGCCGAAGTCTATCGCACGATCATGCCCTGGAAGAACCGTCCCGTGGCCTTGATCCTCACGCGGCAGAACTTGCCCACCCTCGACCGCACGAAGTTCGCCCCGGCCTCTGGCGTGGCCCGCGGCGCCTACGTGCTGGCCGACGCCGCCGGCGGCAAGCCCGAGGTGATTCTGATCGGCACGGGCAGCGAAGTTTCGCTCTGCCTCGAAGCTTACGAGAAGCTGACGGCCTCGGGCGTGAAAGCCCGCGTGGTCAGCATGCCTTCGTGGGAACTGTTCGACGAGCAGGACGCCGCGTATCAGGCTTCGGTGTTGCCGCCGGAAGTGACGGCCCGCGTGGCGGTCGAGACGGGCGTGGTTCAAGGCTGGCACAAGTACATCGGCCCGAAGGGACAATTCGTCGGCATGCACAGCTTCGGCGCCTCGGCGCCCGGCGGCGTGCTGGCCAAGCATTACGGGTTCACCGTCGATAACGTCGTCGAGCACGCCAAGAAGGCGCTGCAGGGTTAATGCCTGGAGGGCCGGGCGCCCCCGCCCGGCAAAGACGGAGGGCCGGGCGCCCTCGCCCGGCAAAGACGGAGTCCAGAACGGGCGAGGGCGCCCGGGCCTCCATTCGTTAAAGCCACGGGCGAGGGCGCCCGGGCCTCCATTCGTTAAAGCCACGGGCGAGGGCGCCCGTCCCTCCATTCGATTGCGGACTACTCGTAATCCCACTTCAGGATCCAGGGATCCTTTGTGCGCTGCTGAAAGTCCTTCAGCTTGCCTTTCATCTCGGCTAACTGCTCCGCGTGCTTCGCATCGGCGGCCAGGTTCTTCACTTCATCGGGGTCGGCCGCCAGATCGTAAAGCTCGAATTGCGGCCGCTGCAGGTAAGCTTGCACGGTGCGCTTGCCGTAGAGAGCATCCGAGCCGCGGCGATAGACCTCTTGCCAGGTTGGCGCTTCCCACAAGTCGGAAGCGAACGGGTAAGGCAGCGGATGAGCCAGATTCCAGATCAGCTTGTATTGCCGCGTGCGGACGACTCGCATCGGGTAGTACATCGTGATCTCGTGAAACGTGTGCGAGGCATAGATTTCGTCCCAGCCGGCCGGGCGCTCTTCGTCGATCGCCCGCAGAAACGAACGCCCGTGAAACTTCTGCTTGCCGCCCAGCGCGCCGGCGAAATCGAGAATCGTGGGGGTGATGTCGACCCAACTGACCATCGCCTGCGAGGCGCCGCCGCGGCGCTTTTGCTCAGGCCGCCGCACGATGCACGGCGAGCGCAGCCCCGGCTCGTAGACGTTCGTCTTGGCGCCGGGAAAGGCGATGCCGTGGTCGGAAATGAAGACGATCAGCGTGTCGTCGTACTTGCCGGCCTTTTTCAGGATATCGACCAGCCGGCCGAGGCCCTGATCGACGCGCGACACCGACTCGTAATACTGCGCCAGCTCGGCCCGGCAGGCCGGCGTGTCGGGCAGAAACGGCGGCACGATCACGTCTTTCGGATCGTAGGGCGCCGGCTCGATGCCCGGATAGCCTTGCGGCCGGTTGCCAAACGCGTTGGGCTTTTCCGGCAGGCTTTCGACGCGGTCGCCGCTGCGGTGCGGGTCGGCCGTGCAGAAATACAGAAAGAACGGCCGCGCGTCGTCGTCGGCGATAAAATCGCGGCAGGCGTCGGCCATCGCCGCCGGGCTGCGCGCGTTGCCGGGCAAGGCTTTGTCGAAATGATAGACCGCCTCGGGCCCGACGTGATACTTGCCCACGCGAGCCGTGCGATAGCCGGCCGCGGCCAGCAGCACGGGCAGCGACTTCACGTTGTCGTAGGTGCGAAAGTGGTGATAGCTGTGTTCGTGGCCGTACTGGGCGTTGGCGTGGTTGAACAGCCCGGTCAAGATCACCGAACGGCTGGCGCTACAACTGGCCGTGGTGCAGAAGGCCCTGTCGAGCCGCGTGCCGTCGGCCGCCAGGCGGTCGAGGTTCGGCGTCTTGATGACCTTGTTGCCGTAGCAACCGGCATCGGGGCTTTGATCGTCGGTCACGAACAGCACCACGTTGCTGCCCGCGGCCTCGGCCGTGGCGGCGAACAAGAGGCCCAGCAGGAAAGCGCGTGCGAAGTGGAACGGAGTCATGGCATGCATCTCGGGGGCGGGTCGGAAGCGTTCAGATAAGCAAAAAGCCGGCGCCTCGCCCGTGCGGCGAGGCGTCGGCTCTGTAGTCGCTCGTCGTCCGTGAAAGGGATGGGCGGCCGAGCCGCCCAAAGTTCGCCAGCGATCCGTCACCACAGAAGTTTCGAGCCGATGACGAACGAGTGCGGGAAACAGGACTTGAACCTGCACGACCGGTAAGGGTCACCAGGCCCTCAACCTGGCGCGTCTGCCAATTCCGCCATTCCCGCTGGCGTCGCGGTGACATCGGTTTCACATTGCACGTAAAGGATTTACGCCGATTTTGAAGCCGAATCACCTCACTGCTGTATTGTACCAAAAGGGCGGTGACGTTGGAAGTCTGTGTACCAAAAGTGTACCATCATCGCCGCATGCTTGGGTCGTTTGGCGCCGTGCGATCGCCTGAATCCCCTTCGCGATCAACTCGCCGGCAACTATGGCGTCAGCAATGACGGTTGATTCGCGGTCGCAAGCAGGTTCAGCCCTCGCGGGGGCGCAGCCGAGCGGCAGAGCATACAGGCCGACAAAAACCGCTCGCGGAGCGAGGCGAGCGTCTCGTCATGGTCGACCTACCGTGTCGCAGGCGGGGCAGCGCGCGGCAAGCGCGGCGTGCGTTGATGATGCCCCACCGGCCATGATCGGCCACGTTGAAACGGCGCATGTCGACTGTCGATCCGGTGGTTGCGGGTTCGAGTCCCGTCGCCCTCGCTGAACAGAAACAGCTGCAAGTCAATGACTTGCGGATTTTTTGTTGCGCCAAACTTTAATCACGATGGAAGGCTTGGGGACAATTTGGGGACAGTGTCGCGGTGGCATTGCCGCCGCATTGGGGTCGGCATCGGCCGTCCGCCCCGTGCCTGTTTGGACAGTTGGGATTCGGGATTCGAATTGGCCTGGCACGGCGATCACCTGCCCTGATGCCGAAGTCGATGTTGCCGCAGCCTGTTGAATCTCTCCGAGGGCGGTTAAGCCCTCGCGGGGGTGCCGCCGAGCGGCAGAGCTTGCAGGCCGACAAGAATCGCTCGCGGAGCGAGGCGACCTACCTCTCGTCGTCGGCCTGCTGCGTCGCGGGCGGGGCAGCGCGAGGCAAGCGGGGTCCCGCGGGGATTAACCCGGTCGGAATTGGCAATCTGAACTTTGCCTTGGGGAACCGCGATCGATAGACCAGTGGTGTAAGCGCAACCAATGCGTTAGCGCTGGAAAGCGATCGGGTCGCATTTGCGATCGCAGATATTGGCGTCGATTAAGAGTTCAAATGGATCGACGTGGCCCCCGGGGTTGGCAGCGAATGCCGCCTTCGTCGCCTCCGTCACAGATTCGTTCGTCGGCTCCTCAACCAAGAATTGATCGCACTCGTCGAGCCAGTTGAGATCGCGAACGTTGATCATGTAGTCCTGGGGCAGGCGCTCGCGGACGTAGTAGGCCAGCTTGGAATTGCCAGCATCACCAGAGTCGCCGTACATGTGCCCGAGCTCGATCATGGCTGGGACCGGATTTTGAATCCAGCGGATGTGCCGTTGAGTTAACGTTGGCCTAGCGTTGTGATGACGTTTAAAGCTTGGTTTTATAAGGCGGTTACGTCGCCGCATACTCCGGGACGGATTGTAATAGCATTGAAGCGAAACGGCCAGTATTGTTACCATTTCAGATGCCTGGACCGAGGTTCAGCCCTCGGGGCGGCGCGGCCGAGCGGCAGTGCATTTGGGGCGACTGGAACCGCTCGCGTAGCGAGTCAAACCTTTCGTCGTCGGCCTGTCGCGGCGCGGGGGCAGCGCGAGGGAAGCGGGATCCCGCACTCCATGCCGGACGTCGGCACGAGGACTGGCGGTTCGTGGCGATCGGCACCCCGTCGTCTACATCGTCGATTCTCGCGAATTCGCGGACCGCTGTCGACCGAGATTCTCTGGAGGTTCATGTAAGGGATACGACTACAGGGCGTTTGGCCGGCTTTGCTTTCTCACATTATCTCCAATCGCAGTGTCACAGCCGTTTGATCGGAGCCGATTGCGGACAGGGGGTCGCGACACCCACGATTTGCTGCATGGAGTACCGCCAGGGTGAACGCACAAGAATCGGTAAGTTCCTGTGAGAACAGAGTTTGCGTCATACAAGACATAGCGACTCGATATCCGCAAGTCCTTGTAGGGAAAGTGCTTGTGGTTTTTGATGCGACTGCCCTGGGAGTACCGCGACGTCTGCCTGCCGAACCTGCCGAAGGGGGAAGTGGAATTGGGCTTGCATTTCATATAGCCAGCCGTAGGATGGAGCGCGATCG
>DATLUO010000070.1 GCA_035533075.1 Pirellulales bacterium
GGCAGAGCTTGGCCAGATCGCGGCTGGCACTTCATTCATCTCGGCGGCCAGGCGATGCCCCGGTGCGTCCAACCGGGGCATCGCTTGGCCGCAATGCTCTTGACGGACGCCGTCCGCTAGCCGGCCAAGCTCTGCCCCAGCCACCGCTTTTCCTCGCGGCAAAACCTGTCACGCCAGTTCCACCCTACGGCGCGATCGTCACTTTCAGCGGTTCGCTGGCGTAGGTGTACTTCATCACGAAGTTGATCGAGACGTTGGCCATGATCGCGAACTGCTGGCTCTCCACCGGCTTGGCGTCGGCCGCGGCGACGAGCGTGATGTGGCCCTGCGATTGCTCGCCCGATAACAGCGTCTGACTCTGCTTGTCGTCGATCTTCACGCCCGGCGGCAGGCTGTCGCCGTAGATCGAACCCAGGTGCTGGTAGAGCACGTCGAGCGTCACGTTGCCTTTGAATCCCTCGCGGCGCTCGATCGTGACGTCGATCTTCTGCGAGCCGCCCGGCTTGAGATTCACCGTGTTCGTGCTGATCTTCACGCTCTTCAGGTCCATCACGTCGCCCACCGAAACCGTGTGCATGTCGACCGGATAGTGATGCCTTCCGCCGCCCGGCATGTAAATCTCTTGCAGCGGCTGGGCGACCGCCACAAGCTGGCGCGGTGGCTGCGCGGGATCGGCCGAGGCCAGCGACGCCGTGCCGGTGATCTTGATGTTGGCGGCGCCGCGCGCGGCGTCGGCCGCCGCTTGCAGAACGATACAGCCGTCTTTGCCGGCTTCGAGAATGCGGCCACAGCTTGCCGTCACGCCGGGCGGCAGGCCCTCTACGCCCAACTGCACTTCGCCCGTGAAGCCGTTCTTGCGGTAGGCACGCACGAAGATCGCGGCGGACGTGCCGGGGGCCAGCAGCGTTTTGTCGGTGTCGGTGTCGAGCACGAAGAACGGCCCGCTACGGGTCGCGCTCAGGAAGTAAACGAACTGCGGCCCGCCGCGCAAGTGCAGGTCGCGCACCTCAACTACGTATTTGCCGTCGGCCGGAGCGGTCCAGTTTTCCAAGAGCGAGTCGGCGTGGGTGAAGCGGCCCGTGTTCAGGTCGTCGTTCTCCAACAAGGCGCCGCCTTGGGCGTTGAGCACGCGCAGCACGGGGTCGAGCATCGACTGGTTGCGGCGGGCCACGATCTCGAACGAGAAGCGGTCGCCCTTCTTGCACTCGAACTGATAGCAGTCGATGTCTCCCTCCTGCGATATGCGGCCGCTCACGCCGAGAGGCACGGCGATTGGCTGGGCCTCCGCCGCCGTGTTGTTCTCGGCGTCCGACTCGACCGCTTCGGGCAGGCGGCTGACGACCACCGGGGCCGCGTTGGCCGCCGTGCCCGCCAACGGCAGGTTGACCGAGTCGAGACCATCCGGCGTGTCGGGCGGCAGCGTGACCAGCGCCGTCGGGTCGGCCGGCAGATTGAAGCCGATAAGCTGCAAGCGCATGGCTGTACCCGGCGTGACGCGCGAAGGGAAGACGTTGGTCACGAACGGCCGATTGTTCGCTTCGATGACGTATTGCCAGTCGCCGTTTCCCTGATAGCGAACGTCGCGGATTTCGAGAAAGTATTCACCGGCCGCCGCGAAATGGTAATGAAGCAGCGGGTCGGCGAAGAAGTAGTTGTCGCTGGCGGCCAGCACGGTGCCGCTGGCGTTGCGCAGCATGACGATTGGGTCGGAGTGAGTTTGCAGGTCGTGAATCTTGTTCTCGCAGCGCGACGACCAGACGTGGAACGTCCAGTCGCTGTTATCGGGCACCGTGAACTTATAGTAATCGACGTCTTCGGCCTTTTCGAACGCCCCGCACAGCGTGGCTGGCAACGTCACGGCCTGGGCGGCCGATTGCACGTCGTTGGCGGCTTGTTCATAGACGATGGTATCGCGGACCAGCACCAGCGTGCCGACGGTCGAGGCGCCTTGCGGAGTGGCCAGCCGGAAGGTGCGCATGCCCGGCACCGCGTCGGCTGCCGCCGTGAAGCGGACCTTGATCTTCGGCATCTCCGGCTTCTTTTCCATCGGCTTATCATCGGGCTTGGCCTCCGGCGGGACGACTTCGCCCGTCACGCCCGAACCGCTGATAAACACCTGGTAGGCGCCGAACAAGTTGTAGCGTGCCGCGACTTCGCACTCGGTCATGGCCCCGACCTGCACCGCCAGCGGCTTCAGGCCCATCAGCATCGGGTAGGACGTTTGGGCGACGGCGCGCGAGGGAACGAGAGAGACGAAAAGGAGAAGGAGTAGGGTGGGACCAGCGAGCTTGCGAGCGCCGGCCCACCAAAGGCGACGTTGTTTACGGTGGGCCGGCGCTCGCAAGCTCGCTTTTTCCACCCTACACGCCGATGCATAACCGCCAATACCTTTGCTCATCCCTTCACCTCACATACAAAAACTGTTTCGAGTTCAGCAGCGTCCAGAGCAGGTCTTCATAAAATGTCTTGGCGTCGGGACTCTGATCCAAAAACGACTTGCAGGTCGCCAACTCTTCCGGCGTCGGCCGCCGCGAAAACGTCGCCAGATACAACTCGGCGACGTTCTCTTCGAACGGCTTGTTCTCCTTCAACAGCTTCGCCAACCGGCCGTTGCCGTCGGCGATTTTTTGCGAAAGCGTGTCGCCGTTGAGCGTGTGCAACGCCTGCGCGAGATTGGCCTCGCTCGACCGCTCGCACTCGCAAATGCTCACCCGTCGCGGCTTGCCGAACGTCTTGAGAAAATAATCAGGATAGTCGCCGTCGGGCAACTCGATCGCCCGTGAACCGAGCGGCATGTTCTTGAACTTCGTGGTGGTGCCGGTGGCGGCGTTGATGGCGTCCAACATCGGCTCGGCCGCCAAATGCTTCACGTGGAAGTGGCTGTAGAAGCGGTGATCGCTGGCGTTGGCAGGCAACGGCTGCGAATCGAGTTGATACAGCCGCGAGGTCATGATCGTGCGCAGCAATCGCTTGACGTCGAAGCAGCTCTTGGCGAACTCCGCGGCCAAAGCGTCGAGCAGCTCGGCGTTGCTGGCCGGGTTCGTGGCCCGCATGTCGTCGATCGGCTCGACCAGCCCGCGGCCCAAGAGATAGGCCACGTAGCGGTTGACGATATTGCGGCTGAAGAACGGGTTGTCGGGGCTGGTGAGCCATTGGGCCAGCGGCTGGCGGCGATCGGGCGCTTCGGGCACCGGCTGGCCTTCCAGCGGCGTGGGCTTCATGATTTGTCCGGTGCGCGGGTGGCCGATCTCGCCGCCCGAACTGACCAGCACCACCTGCTCGCCGCCGAACAGGCCGAACTCCTGGCTCCCCTTCACGCCCACGCGGGCAAAGAACGCCGCGAAGCTGTAGTAGTCTTCCTGGCCGTACTTCTCGAACGGGTGATGATGGCACTTGGCACACGCCAGCCGCACGCCGAGAAAGAGCTGGCTGGCGGCTTCGGCCCGGTCTTGCGGATTGTTGGCCACGCGAAAGAAATTGGCCGGGCCGCTGGAGTAAACCGAACCCTTGGCCGTGATAATCTCGCGCACGAACAGGTCGAAGGGCTTGTTCTGCCGCAACGAATCGGCGATCCAGTTGTGCAAGGCCCACATGCCCTGCTCGCCGATGCTGGCCGAGTTGCACCGCAGCAGGTCGGCCCACTTCAGCGTCCAGAACGCGGCGTACTGATTGTTGTAAATGTCCTGGGCCGGGTCGCCGGTCAGTCCCAGCAAGCGATCGACCAGCCGCGTGCGCTTATCGGCATCGGTCGCGTCGAGAAACGCCTTGGCTTCTTCGGGCGTGGGCAGCGTGCCGATGGCGTCAAGAAAGGCCCGGCGCAAGAACGCGGCATCGTCGCACAAAGGCGACGGCGGAATGCCCAACTCGCGGAATTTTTGGGCGGCCAGCGCGTCGATGAAGTTATTCTCCGTCCAACCGGCCAGCTCGATGTTCTCGGCGAAAGGCACGATGACCGTACACAAGCCGGCCTGTCCGGCGAACCGCACCATGACGTGCGACTGGCCCTTGCCGCCCGCCGTAAAAAAGCCTTCGGGCGTGACCTTGACCACGCTGTCGTCGAGGCTGTCGAAGCGGCTCCAGCAGGTGACGTCGCGGGTCCTGCCGTCGCTGTAGTCGGCCAGCACTCGAAGCTGCTGGGTCATGCCCGGCTGGCCGAGGCGGCGGGGCGGATAAACCCGCAGCGACTTGACCTGCGGTTCATCCGCCCGCGGCGCGGGCGCTCCGGTCGCCAGCCAGGTTTTCAGCAGTTCATAATCGACGCTGCCGACCGCGAGCCGCTGTCCGCCGCCATGCGGCACGGCCAGTGTCGGCTTCAGCAGAAACAGGCTTCGTTCGGGGTTGAGCATATCGACGCGGCGGGCCTGCCGGTCGCGAGTGATGGCCACGTGGTCTTCGTTCGGGGCGAAGCTGAACACCGAGAGCTTGAAGCCGCCTTTGCCGTATTGGCTGGCGTGGCAGGCCCCGGCATTGCAGCCCGCCTTGTTCAACACCGCCAACACCTGCGACGTGAAGCCGAGCTGCGGTTGGGCCGAAACGCCGCTCACTTTGACGGGCACGGCCACCGTTTCGCCGCCGATGGACACCTGGATGGCCGCCTCGCCGTCGCCCACGGCCAGCAGAAAGCCGGGCCGAAGCACCGAGACCACTTGCGGATTGGTAGACGTATAGCTGGCCTGCGGCGTCACATCGGCGGAGCGTTCGCTCTTGGTGCCGTCGGAATTTCGGGCGGTAAGCACGAGCTGGGCACGGGCGAAGTTGCCTTCGAGCTGGATGCTGGCCGGTTCGACGTCAAACGTAGCGGCCGCGGCGACCTGAGCGGCGGTGATCGGCCCCAACATCAGGCAAGCCAGCAACGCTGGGCCGCGAAGCGGCCGGACTCCATGCGGCAGCACGTGTTCGATTCTCCTTGCTCGGAATGTTCGGCGGCCGTCAGGTGGGAACAGGCGCGGCCGCCAGGCGGGAACGCATCAAGGAGTCATTATGTACTTTGGGCGCCGCTTTGCCAAGCGATTCTTGGCATGCCGGCGCCGACACCTACACTCGCCACCGCGCAGCCAAGTCGGCCACGAAACGCTCATGCTCGGCGGACCGCAAGCCATCCTGCAAGCGGTCGAGAACCTGTCGCAGATTGCCGGCGAGAAGTGCTTTGCCGTCCAGCCAGAGGCCGGGAAATACCCGCGAGCGCCATAGCCCGTCGGCGTCGGGCGGAAAAACGCGGTAGCGGCCGTCAACCAACTCGTGCCAGCGAATCTCTTCCTCGAACAACAGCACGACGAGCTACTCCTGAACGCCCGCAGACTGGTACAGGTCGTATTTGTCGTGCAGGTCATTCGACGCGCTGCTGGCGGAAACCTCGGCCAGAAATTCCAAAGCACCCTGGAAGTAAAGACCTTCGACCCGCGAGCTCCCACCATATTCAGGCAGAATGAGCAGGCTCAGGTCCGGCTGCGGCGCGTCTTCCAGCATCAGCGACGTCGCGTTATTCGCCCCGTCAACGCCCGGCGTCGCCGCTTGATAGACGGCCAGCCAGCCACCGATTCGGCGGTCCATCTTGCCATGATCACCCGACACCGGCGAAGGTATGTAGACTCTCCCGGCTATCAACTCGGCGCGCTTGACCTCGGGTTGGGCTTCCCAACGGCGCAGGAATTCGTCACGCGTCAGATGATCACCGGCCGCCAGGGGGGGGGAACACGCTGTTCGGTTACAATCGCCATAGTGCCATCTCAGATATCATTCTAGTCGCCGGTCCGTGGCCCGACAACGTACACCGATCACCTCAGCCGGTTTCACGCGGCGCGCAAACTCTTGACAGTTTTCGGCGTCGGCCTATAACCCAGTCAGGCGCGCTTCCGGCCACGCTGGCCACGCTTTTTGGTGACGATCGGCATTCAGTTCGCGCGCCCGATACTCACGTTTGCTGGCCGAATCGTTGCCGCTGTACTCACCCACTGGAACCGCTGGTATGCTCCCGCCGGGCCTCAAGCTCGAACAACTTCTTGCGCCCATCGACACCGACTGCTTCTTCCGCGACCGCTGGGAGAAGGAGCCGCTCGTCGTCCGCCGCGGGGATCAGGCCTACTATCGACGACTTTTTTCCCGGCAAGACCTCGATGCCATGATCTACTTCAGCCGTCCGCACTTTGCCGACCTGAGCGCGCTGGAGCCGGTCGCGCCGCGGCCGGCCACCTACCTGCGCGGCGGTCTTGACGATCGACCCACTCCGTCCTTCCACGAGCAGCCCGGCCTGGCCGAGCTGCGGCAGCTCTACGAGCAAGGCAAGAGCGTGGTGATTATGGCCATGCAGCACCGCTGGCCGGCGGTGGCCGAGTTGTGCCGCCAACTCGAAGCGGTGTTTCACTGTCCGGTGCATGCCAACCTTTACCTGACGCCGCCCGGCTCGCAAGGCTTTGCCGCGCATTTCGACACGCACGAGGTGTTCGTCTTGCAACTCGATGGCACGAAGCAATGGCGATTGTTCGGCGCCGCCGAAGAGTTGCCGCTGGCTTCGGACAGCGTCCCGCTCTCGCGCAGGCCGACGAAGCCGACGCAGGAAGTCACGCTCATTGCCGGGGATTTGCTGTATCTTCCGCGCGGTCACATCCACGAGGCCTCGACCTCGGAGGTGGCGAGCTTGCACTTGACGGTGGGCGTCAACGTCTACCGCTGGGCCGATTTGTTGCGGCACGCCCTGCTGTGCCTCAGCCGGCAGGACGTGGAGTTTCGCCGATCGATTCCCGGCGGCGCATTGCCGGACGATCGCAATGAGTTCCAGCGGCAGTTTCGAGCGCTTGTCGAGCGGCTGGCGAGCGAGGCCACGGCCGACGGCCTGTTCGAGCAGGCCAGCGACTCGCTCGCCGATCAGTTCTTCAGACAATTGAAAATGCTCCCTGGCGGTCAACTCGGCGGCCCAGGCGAAGGCGATGAAATCGGTCTCGATACGGTCGTGGAACGAGATGTGCTGGCGATCTGCCGCGTCGTCGAAAATGGCCAGGGAGTCGCCATCGAGTTTCCGGGCAACCGCGTAGGCGGGCCATCTCGCATTGCGTCGGCCCTGAAATTTATGGCCGGCGCCACGCAATTTGCTGTGCGTGAGCTTCCCGACGATCTGGGCGGCGAAGGCAAGCTGGTGCTGGTCCGCCGCCTTGTTCGTGAGGGGCTACTGAAAGTTGTGGGGCGACCTATTTCACCGTCTTTCTTGTCAGGGGCCACTTTTTCGGAGGAGATCCATGCAAGCGACGCTGCAACAAGGAAACTGGCAGAAACAGTGGGGCATGCTCGTGGCCCGGGCCTGGTCTGACGATGAGTTCAAACAACGACTTAAGGACGACCCGGCCGCCGTCTTGGAGCAAGAGGGCATCGACGTCCCGCTTGGCGTGCGGTTGAATGTGGTCGAAGACACCGACGAAGTTTGCCACTTGGTTCTGCCGCCCAGTCCCGCGGGCGATTTGATCGACGAAGAGCTGACCGCGTCGATCGGATTCGATTCTTTCTCGGGCGGGTGCGGATTGTGCGGCTGCGGCGGTTGTGGGTGTGGTTGCCGCCGTTGCGGTTGCTTCGGTGACGACTCGTAACATGCTTACTCGACCGAGCTTCAAGCCCCACTTGCGCGTCGCGGTTGTGCCGGAGGAAGGCGTGTTCGTCTTGTCCGGCGCCAACGAGACACTGCTGCGCGGGCGGCTCTATGAGCTCGTCGCGCCGCATCTCGACGGCCGCTCGGCGGACGAAATCTGCGATCGGGTCGCGCCGCGCGCGTCGGCCGCGCAGGTCTATTTCACCGTCGCGCAATTGGAGAAGAAGGGATTCCTGGCAGAAGCCTGCGACGAGTTGCCGCGCGAAGAGGCCGCCTGGTGGTCGATGCAGCAGATCGACCCGCTTGCGGCCTCGCGCCGGCTGGCGGCGGTCGGCGTGAGCATCGAAGGGGCCGGCACGGAGGTCGGCCCGCTCGCAAGCGCGCTTGCGGCGGCAGGCGTGCGGGTGCAAGAGGGAGGCGATTTGGACGTAGTGCTGGCCGATCATTATATGCAGCCGCAACTCGCGGCGCGCAACGAAGCGGCTTTGGCCAGCGGCCGGCCGTGGCTGCTGGTCAAACCCGTCGGCCGGCAACTCTGGCTTGGTCCGCTCATTCGGCCTGGCGTCACCGGCTGTTGGAAGTGCCTGGCCGAACGATTGCGCTCCAACCGGGCGGTGGAAAGTTACGTTTTCCAACGGTTCGCTGACGAGCAAGCGGCACCAGCAGCGGGCGATGCGAACTTGATCGAGCAGGCCGGCACAGCGGGCAGCCGGCAGGTGGCTTGCGCGCTGGTGGCCGAAACCATCGCCTCGTGGGTTGTGCGGGGCGAGCTGCCGGAGTGCGAGGGGAAAATCCGCACGTTCGATCTGGTTTCGTGGCAAGTCGAGACGCACACGCTGACGCGCTTGCCCTACTGCCCGGCCTGCGGCAAGCCGGCCAACGGCGACGTGAGCCACTTTCAACCACCGCGGCTTGAAAGCCGCCAAAAGCGGTTCGTGCGCGACGGCGGACATCGCGCCGTCGGTCCCGACGTCACGCTTGAGCGCTTTCGGCATCACATCAGCCCGATCACCGGGGCGGTGTCGATGCTCGAGCGGAGCAGTCCCAGCGACGATGGAGTGATGCACGTGTATCTCTCGGGGCACAATCTGGCCCGCCGGCACCACAGCCTGGGGCAGCTTCGCGGCGACCTGCGCAACATGAGTGCGGGCAAAGGGACGACCGACGTCCAAGCCAAGGCCAGCGGACTTTGCGAGGGGCTGGAGCGCCATTCGGGCGTCTTTCGCGGCGACGAGCCGCGCCGACTTGCCCGGTTGAGCGACTTGGGCGAATCGGGCATCGACCCGCGCACGTGCCTGCTGTTCAGCCCGCGGCAATATGGCCGGCGCGACGAGTGGAACCGGAACAGCACGCCGTACAACTTCGTGCCGCTGCCGTTTGATGCCGAGGCCGAATGGGAATGGTCGCCCGTCTGGTCGCTGAGCCGCCAAGAGGTGTGCTGGCTGCCGACGGCCTTCTGTTATTACGACTACCCGCTGCCGAAAGACAAGCAATTCTGCCTGGCCTGCTCCAACGGCAATGCCGCCGGCAACACGCTGGAAGAAGCGGTGCTGCAAGGTTTTTTGGAGCTGGTCGAGCGCGACAGTGTGGCCTTGTGGTGGTACAGCCGTGTCCAGCGGCCCGGCGTCGATCTGGCAAGCTTCCACGAGCCCTATCTCAGCGAGCTCGGCGACTACCTCGCCACGCGCGGCCGGGAGATGGCGGCGCTCGATCTGACGGCGGACTTGCAGATACCGGTCTTCGCGGCCTGGTCGCGGCGGACCGACGGCCCGCCTGAAGAGATCGTGATCGGCTTCGGCGCTCATCTCGATGCGCGGATCGCCTTGCTCCGCGCGGTGACGGAGATGAACCAGATGCTGAGTTACGTTTTGCAGGTCCCGCGGGAGCAAGTCTACAACGAACGCCTCACCGACGAAGAGACGGTGCGCTGGCTGAAGACGGCGACGATGGAGAACCAGCCGTATTTGATGCCGGCCGAGCAGTCTCGGCCGCGGAGGCTCGACGATTACCGGGCGGTGACGAACGACGATCTTCTGGACGACGTTCGCCATTGCCAGTCGCTGGTCGAGCGGCGGGGACTGCAAATGCTGGTGCTGGACCAGACCCGGCCGGAGATTGGCCTGCCGGTGGTCAAGGTGGTCGTACCGGGGCTGCGCCACTTTTGGGCCCGTTTTGCGCCCGGCCGGCTGTTCGAGGTTCCCGTGGAGCTTGGTTGGCTGGAGCGCCGGCTGGGCGAAGAAGAGCTGAATCCGGTCCCCATGTTCTTGTGATCGATCGAGGCGCGCCTTGCCTGCAACTATGAAATTATCGTGGCACGAGCGGGTTTCGCTCTCGGCGAACGACGGAGAGGTCGTCGTGTCGGGTCCGCGATCGCGGCTGGCGTTGCGACGCCTCAGTGCGGAAGTGGTCGATGCCATGCGGCGATTGACGCCGCCGGGCGAAGACGCCGACCTGTTGAGCGAGACCGTGATGACGAGCGGTGGTTCCGGCTCATTGGCGCACTGGCTGTATTGCCTCGAAGAGTTGGACCAACGAGGCCTGGTGCGGAAGACGCTTTTTGCCGGCGATCGGCCGTTGGCGACCGTCGTTCCGCTCGGCCGGCCGGTGACGGTTCCGAATGGACGTGCCACATCGCATGGCTTACACACACGCTACCACCTTTCCCGCTTCGCCTATCTTCGCCGCGACGAAGACCAAATGGTGCTCGAATCGCCATTGGCGCACGCCAAAATCGTGATGCACGATGCGCGGGGCGTGGCGCTGGTTGCGGCTCTGGCGGCGAAATCGTCGCTTGCCGATTTAGAGCATCTGGAACTGCTGCCCTCGGACGCCCTGCGGCGACTTGTTGCGCTGCTGGCAGAGACACAAATCATCGACCGGGCCGACGAGGATCCCAATCGCACGGACAGCTCGCCGCTGGACACATGGGAGTTCCACGACCTGCTGTTCCACAGCCGCAGCCGTCGAGGCCGCAGCGACGCGCCGTTTGGCGCCACCTTTCGCTTCGCGCAGCGACCACCGCCGCCAGCGATAAAGAGCGTTGTCGGGCCGCCCTTACGCCAGCCTTCTCCCGGAGGGAGCGGCAGATCAGACGCGCTGTTCCGTCCCGACCTGCGGCAGCTCGAGCGCGACGACCCGCCGCTGGCCCTGGTGCAAGAGCGGCGACGCTCGGTCCGCGAATATGCGACGCAGCCCGTCACCGACCGGCAACTTGGCGAGTTCCTGTATCGCGTGGCGCGAGTCAAGGAGCGGCGGCAGGTGCAGATGCCGACGGCGTCGGGCAACGTCGCCGTCGAGTTGGCCACGCGTCCCTATCCTGCCGGCGGCGCTCTCTATGAGTTGGAGTTTTACGTGGCGGTCCGAAATTGCCGCGGACTGGAAAGCGGGCTGCACTACTACGACCCACTCGAACATCGCCTGCTGGCGATGGATGCGGACCGCCGCGCCACCCACGCGTTGCTGGACGAAGCCGCCGCCTCGGCCGGCATCGAACCGGCGACGGTGCAGGTGCTGATCGTCTTGGCGGCGCGCTTCGAGCGCCTGGCCTGGAAATATCAGTCGATCGCCTACGCCTTGACGCTCAAGCACGTGGGCGTGGTTTATCAAACGATGTACCTGGCCGCCACGGCCATGGGGCTTGCGCCGTGTGCTCTGGGCTGCGGCGACTCGGAGGTCTTTGCCCGCGCGTCGGGCAATGCTTACTGCACGGAGACGTCGGTGGGCGAGTTTCTTTTAGGGAGCAGAGCGAGTTGATTTCAAAAACCCCTGTTTCAAAGTGAGGAGGTATCGAATGCGGTGGTTCATTACTTCGTTGGCGAGTGTGATGTTGTTTGCCGCCTGGGTGGCTGCCGCGCCGGCCGCCGACAAACTGGTGCCCGAAGAGGGCGCCACTGAAGTCATGCTGCTCTTGCAGCCGGCGGTCTGCGACGACTTGAAGCTCTCGAAAGACGAGCGTGACAAGATCCACAAGTTCGCCTCGGCGCAATGGGAGAAGGCCCAGAAAGTAAGCAAGCTGGGCGAAAACGAGCGCGATCGTGAATTCAAGGAAATGACGAAAGACAACGAGCGGTTTTTGAAAGACACGCTGACCGCGGACCAGCGCAAGCGGTTCGATCAGATTCTGTTGCAGGTGGCGGGCCTGCTCTGGGTGACGCGGCCCGAAATCGCCTCGAAGCTCAACCTTTCGGCCGACCAGAAGAAACGGGCCAAAGAGCTGCAACAGGAGGCCCGCCACGAAATGGAAGAGCTGATCCATTCGACCAGCGACGAAAAAAAGGAGCAAGAGCTGCAAGAGCTGCGAGCGACGAGCCGCAAGCGGCTGATGTCGCTGCTTTCCGACGAGCAGAAGTCGAAGTGGAAAGAAATGCGCGGCGAGCCGCTGAAGGGCGAGATTTACTTCGCCGCGGGCGGCCGGTAGCCGCAGTAGATGCAAAGGGTGGGAGCGAGCCAGTCTGCCATGACTGACGGCACCGGTGTATCCTTTAGGTGAAGGAAACCTACATGCCTGCTCTCCGAATGGCACTGCGAAAGCACTCCTGGAAACATCGGCTGGCGGCGCTGGCCCTGGGTTGCTGCCTGGCCTTGCTGTTGGCCGAGGTGGTGGGCATCAACGACGTCGGCAACCTGGAAGCGAACCACTGGGACCAGGACCTGCTCGCTCACGGGGGTGCCGACGACGCCTGGCCGACGCGAATCGTGCGAAAGTTGGCCGATTACAGCGCGGTCGTCGCCTTGGGAGTGAACCTTCGCCGGCATCGCGCCGCACGAACGTTGGGGCTCGTACACGCCACCATGCTGCACGATCCGATTTCGTCGGAAACCGCCCAGCCGCCCAGCGACGAAGAGCGGCGCAAGGAGCTCGACCGGCATCGCTCCGAGTTTCTGCCGGGCTACGAATCGCGGCTGCGCCAGCTCGTGAACATGACGCGCGAGTTTGGCAGCGAGCCGGTGCTGTTGACGCAACCGCTGCTCTGCGGGACCGGTCGCGATGACGTGACCGGCGCCGATTTAGCGACGATCCAGGCAGGCGATTTCGACGGGGCGACCAAGTGGGATGTGCTCGAACTCTATAATGACGTTACGCGACAGGTCGCCGAGCAGGAATCCGTCCTGATGATCGACCTGGCGGGGCGGTTGCCGAAAAGTTCCCGCTATTTCTACGACTGGCTGCACTACACCAACGCCGGCGCCGAGGCGGTGGCGGCGTTGATCGACGACGAGCTTGCGCCCTGGCTGGCCGAGCGGTATTCCAAAAAATAACGATCACCCCCGGTTGACAGACGGCGGCTGAAATTCTAGGATCATCGGTTCGCCCATAAACTGGGCGAATTAGTGATGGTTTGAAGTCGAGGGTCTCAAGGAGTCAGCGTGGCCGGGCATTCGAACGAGGTAATTCGCATCCGCATGGAAGCCTACGACCATTCCGTGCTGGACCAAAGCGCCGCCGAAATCGTCGATACGGCCAAGCGAACCGGTTCGGAAGTCCACGGTCCGATTCCCTTGCCGACCCGCATCGAACGCTACACCGTGCTTTCCAGTCCCCACGTCGACAAGAAAGCCCGGCAGCAGTTCGAGATTCGCACGCACAAACGGCTG
The DNA here is from genome assembly GCA_035533075.1 of Pirellulales bacterium. Taxonomy (NCBI): domain Bacteria; kingdom Pseudomonadati; phylum Planctomycetota; class Planctomycetia; order Pirellulales; species Pirellulales bacterium. Next base: position 13,169 of record DATLUO010000070.1, read on the forward strand.
ATCGACATCGTGCAGTCGACGGCCAAGACAATCGAGGCTTTGAACAAGCTGAGCTTGCCGGCGGGCGTCGACATCAAGATCAAGGCTTCCAGCCGTCACTAAGTGTTGTCCGGACAACGGACCACAGACCACGGACCAACGAATGAAACGGACGCCGCACGGGTAACTTGCGGTTTTGACTGCAAACTCCCGGTTGGGCAACGAGATCACAGGCATAGCGATGGCAATTGGATTACTCGGCCGCAAGGTCGGGATGACGCAGATATTTGATGATTCGGGAGCCATGATTCCCGTCACGGTCATCCAGGCTGGCCCCTGCCATGTGTTGCAGCTTCGTACCGCCGACCGCGACGGCTATGAAGCGATCCAGTTGGGCTTAGGCGACAAGCCGCGCCGACTCGCCAGTCGCAGCCAACGTGGTCATGTTGCCAAGCTCGACAGCAAGCGTGCCCGCCGCCGCACCACAGGCGGAGTCGAGTTGCCCGAACGGGCCAATTGCGAGCCGAAACGTTTTGTCCGCGAGTTGCTCGAGCCGGCCACGGCCTACACGGTCGGCCAGGAATTGTCGGTGGCCGTGTTCGAGGGCGTGGGCGCCGTCGACGTGACCGGCATCTCCAAGGGACGCGGAACGTCGGGCGTCATCAAGCGGCACAAGTTTCGCGGCCAGCGCGCCACTCACGGCGTGAAGAAGGTGCATCGCCATTCCGGCTCGACCGGCTGCAACACCTTTCCGCACCGCGTGTTCAAGGGCCGCCGCATGGCCGGCCGCTACGGCAACGAACAGAGCACGATGCGGAATTTGAAGGTCGTGCGCCTGGAGGCCGAGAATCACCTGTTGCTGGTCCGCGGCGCGGTGCCGGGTCCGAACGGCGGATATGTCGTGATCCGGCAAACCAATAGCATTTAACGACGGGGTCGTAACCAATGGCTACTTTGCCCATTTACAATCGCAGCGGTGAGCAGGTCGGAAGCTACGAGCTCGACCCGGCGGTGCTTGCGCCGCACATCAACAAGCAGTTGCTGCACGACGTGGTGGTGATGTACCAGTCGAACCTTCGCCTCGGCACCGCCAAGTCGAAGAGCCGTGGCGAAGTGGCCGGCACGACGAAGAAGATGTACCGGCAGAAAGGGACCGGCAACGCTCGTGCCGGCTCTCGGCGCAGCGGCATCCGCCGTGGCGGAGGGCACATTTTCGCCAAGCGGCCGCGAGATTGGACCTATCGGCTTCCGCGCAAGGCGCTGCAAGTTGCCACGCGCATGGCCTTGGCCGCCAAAATTCGCGATGACGAGCTGGTGGTGATCGACGACCTGGCCTTCACGGCGCCCAAGACCAAGGAGATGGCGGGCATCTTGAAGGCCCTGAATTGCCATAACACGAGCCTGTTGGTGGCCACCGCCGCCTACGACGCCAATGTTTACAAGAGTGCCCGAAACATCGATCGAGTGTCGGTGTCGCCGGTCTCCGACTTGAACGCTCTGGCGCTGTTGACGCCGCGCAAAGTGCTGGTCACCAAGGCGGCCCTCGATGCCATCCGGCGAAAGGCCGAAGGTCAAGGCGGTGCCGAAGGTCGAGGGGGGGCCGAAGGTCGAGGGGGGGCCGAAACCGCCAGCAACCAGCCGGTCGAGAGTCCATGAGGTGTGAATCATGAGTACCGCAGCAGACAATCAGACCGCCGGGCAAACGACCGGCGAGGGAATACTTCTCGATCCGCACCAGGTGATTCTACGGCCGCTGGTGACGGAAAAGGGAATGCACCGTTCCACGCGCTACAACGCTTATTCATTCGAGGTGAATCGCCTGGCGACGAAGGACGACATTCGCCATGCGGTGGAATCGCTGTTCAACGTGAAAGTGATCCACGTGCGCACGATCAACCGCAAAGGCAAGCCGCGACGCACGCGGTATCGCAACGCTCACACGAAGGACTGGAAGAAGGCCATCGTGAAGCTCGACCCCGAACACCGGATTGACTTCTTCTAATCACCCTGCGACTGGCCTGCAAACAACGATCAAATGGGAATTCGCCGATACAAGCCGACCACGCCGGGACGCCGCGGAGCGAGCGTGAGCGATTTTGCCGAGTTGACGCCGGGCGTCAAGCCGGAAAAAACGTTGCTCGTGCCGAAGAGGCGCAAAGGCGGCCGCAACAACCAGGGCTGCATTACCGCCCGGCATCGGGGCGGCGGCCACAAGCGGGCCTACCGACTGATCGACTTCCGCCGCAACAAGGACGGCGTGCCCGCACGGGTCCATTCGATCGAATACGATCCCAACCGCAGCGCGCGGATTGCGCTGTTGCACTATGTCGACGGTGAGAAGCGATACATCCTCGCCCCCAACGGCCTGAAGCCGGGGGCGGAAGTGATGAGCGGCCCCGAAGCGCCGCCGGCCGTCGGCAACTGCTTGCCGCTGAGGAACATTCCGATGGGCATGACGATCCACAACATCGAATTGCAACCTGGGCGGGGCGGCGTGCTTTGCCGGTCGGCGGGCACGGCGGCCGTGCTGGCCGCCCGCGACGCCAATTGGGCGCAGATCACGTTGCCCAGTGGGGAGATTCGCCGCGTGCCGGCGGCCTGCCGGGCGACCGTGGGCAGCACCGGCAACTCCGACCACATGAACATTGTGTTGGGCAAAGCGGGGCGCAAGCGGTGGATGGGGCGGCGGCCTCACGTGCGCGGCACGTGCATGAACCCCATCGACCACCCGCACGGCGGAGGCGAGGGGCGCACCAAGGGCGGACGCCATCCCGTCAGCCCGACGGGCAAACTCGCGAAGGGCGGCCGCACGCGAAAGCGACGCAAGCCATCCAACTCGGCAATCGTCCGCCGCCGTCGCTCGCGTCGTTATGGACAACTAAAGATATAAGAGGGTTCAGGGTTCAGGGTTCAGAGTCCCTGGCCCCGCTGAACCCTGAACCCTGAACCCTGAACCCTGAACCCTGCCTAAATGGGACGCTCACTAAAAAAAGGCCCCTTCATCAACCCCAAATTGTTCTTGAAGGTGCAAAAGCTCAACGATGCGGGAAATAAGCTGCCGGTGAAGACCTGGGCGCGTGCGTGTACGATCGTGCCTGAATTCGTCGGACACACGTTCATGGTTCACAACGGCAAGATACACATGAAGGTGTTTGTGACCGAAGACATGGTGGGTCACAAGCTGGGCGAGTTTGCCCCCACGCGCACGTTTCGCGGACACGGCGGCAAGGGACAAAAGAAGTAATTGGTCAGTTGTCCGTGGTGCGTGGCATGCGGACCGCGAATTACGAACCAACTGGCAACGGACGACGGACCACGGACAACGGACAACATGGCATACGAAGCAACACACCGGTTCGCTCGGATCAGTGCCCGAAAGGTGCGCCCGCTGGCCGATTTGATTCGCGGAAAGCACGCCGACGAAGCACTTGAGATTTTGCGCTATCAGCCGCAGCGCGGCGCGCGGCTGTTGGAAAAGGTGCTCAAGAGCGCCTTGGGGAACGCGGAGGACCGCCGGGCACAGAACCTTCAGAACCTGGTTGTCGTCGACGTGCGGATCGACGGTGGCCCGATGTTCAAGCGCATCCGGCCGCGGGCGCGCGGCATGGCGTTTATGATCAAAAAGCGAATGAGCCACATCCGCGTGGCCGTGGACGACGTCAAATGGTGAGTCACTGTGGCCGGCGCGAACTCCTGAACCCTGAACCCCGAACCCCGAACCCCGAACCCTCACATGGGCCAAAAAGTACATCCCACCGGCTTTCGCGTCGGCATCATGACCGGCTGGAAGAGCCGCTGGTACGCCTCCAAGCAGGAGTTCAGCGAGCTGTTGCTCGAAGACTTCAAGCTGCGGAAATTCATCAAAGAGAAATACCGGTTTGCGGGCATTCCGCGGATCGATATCGAGCGGACGCGCGACGAAGTGAAGGTGGTGCTGCACGCCGCCCGGCCCGGCATCATCATCGGCCGCAAAGGGCAGGAGGTCGAACGCCTGCAGGGCGAGATGCAGAACCTGGTGGGGCGGCGGATCAACATCAAGATCGAGGAGATCAACCGGCCGGAAATTATGGCCCAGCTTGTGGCCGAAGACATTGCCGAGCAGCTTTCCAAGCGGGCCAGCTTCCGGCGCACCATGAAGCGGGCCATCGAGCAGACGATGGAAGCGGGCGCCAAGGGAATCAAGATTCAATTGGCCGGCCGCCTGGGCGGTTCGGAAATGGCCCGCCGCGAAAAGCAAATCTCCGGCGCGATGCCGCTTTCGACATTGCGGGCGAAAATCGACTACGGGTTTACCGAAGCCAAGACCGCGCAGGGGCACATCGGAGTGCAGGTCTGGGTCAATCAAGGCATGTATCAAGAGGAAGATATCCATGGCGCTGATGCCCAAGAGGGTCAAGCACCGAAAAAGCCAAAGAGGACGTATAAGAGGTGAGGCCACGCGCGGCAACCGCGTCGTGTTCGGCGATTTCGGCCTGCAAGCCATGCAGGCCGGCTGGATCAGCGCCAACACGATCGAGGCCGGCCGCATCAGCGCGCAGCAATATCTGCGCACCGAGGGCCGACTCTATATCCGCATCTTTCCCCATAAGCCCATCACCTCCATTCCCTTGGAAACCCGCATGGGCAAGGGAAAAGGCGAGCCGGAGTATTGGGCCGCGGTGGTCAAGCCGGGCACGGTGCTGTATGAAATCGCGGGCGTATCGGAAGAGGCCGCGCGGATTTGCTTCCGCCGCCTGGCCCACAAGATGCCCGTGAAGGTGCGGTTTATTCGAAGAAGGACAATGTAGGAGACTAGGCGTCAGGCATCAGGTGTCAGGCGTCAGGAATAATCTGCTTTCCTGACGCCCGACGCCCGACGCCTGACGCCTGCAAAACCATGACCAAGGCCACTGAACTACGCGAAATGAGCGACGAACAGTTGCGGCTCACGCTCAATGAAACCGCCGAGAACCTGTTCCGGCTGCGCATCAGGTCGCAGACCGAACGGCTCGATGCGCCGAGCGAGCTGCGCAAGCAACGCCGGTTGATCGCCCGGATCAAGACGATTCAGACCGAGCGCGCTCGAAAAGGGACCCTCTGATGCCCAAGCGAATCGAAACCGGAATTGTGACCAGCGACAAGGCGCGCAAAAGCCGCCGCGTGGAGATTCCACGCCTGGTGAAACATAAGAAGTACGGCAAATATCTCCGTCGCCGCACGGTGTGCCACGTTCACGACGACAAGGAAGAGTCGCACGCCGGCGACACCGTCGAAATCGTCGAATGCGCGCCGAAGTCGAAGCTCAAACGTTGGGAGTTGGTACGGGTGGTGAAAAAGAGCCAGGCCGTCGACGTGGCGGCCCTGCGGGCTGCCAGCCGCCGCAAAGCAGCCGAAGAGCTTCTGGCCGAAGAGAGCGCGGTCAAGCCCGCTTCGGAAGCTCAGCCAAGGCCGGAAGGCCAACCCCCATCAGAAAGCACGTAAAGCCATGATTCAAATGCAAACTCGACTGACCGTCGCCGATAACACCGGCGCCAAGGAAGTCATGTGTATCAAAGTGCTCGGCGGCAGCCGGCGGCGCACGGCCGGCCTGGGCGACGTGATCATTTGCAGCGTGAAGACCGTCATACCGGGCAGCGACATCAAGAAGAAGGCCATCGTGCGGGGCGTGATCGTGCGTTGCAAGCAGCCCACGCGCCGCACCGATGGAAGCTATGTGCGGTTCGACAGCAATGCCTTGGTGCTCGTCGACAACGACGGCAATCCTCGCGGCACTCGCATCTTCGGCGCCGTTGCCCGTGAGTTGCGCGAGAAGAATTTCATGAAGATCGTCAGTCTGGCGTCGGAGGTGGTGTGATGCACATTCGAGGTGGTGACACGGTAAAGGTGATTTGCGGCGACGACAAGGGCGTCACCGGCAAGGTGCTCAAGATCGACCGCGGCGCCGGCAAGCTGGTGGTGGAAGGCGTCAACCGCGTGTACAAGCACGTGCGCCGCAGCCAGCGGAATCCGCAGGGCGGACGGCTGTCGAAGGAGATGCCGGTGCGGATTTCGAACGTGTTGTTGGTTTGCCCGTCGTGCAATCAGGCGGTGCGCACCGGCAGCCGCGTGGCGGCCGACGGCAGCAAAGAGCGCGTTTGCCGCAAGTGCAACAAGGCGATCGGCGCGCTCGGTCCGGCCAGGTCGCGGGCCGGGGCTGGAGCGAACAAACAGTAAAACAACGGATGAATTGACGCACAACCATGGCTCCACGTTTACTCGAACGCTACGAACAGCAGGTCTTGCCGTCGCTCAAGGAGCGACTGGGGCGCAAGAACCTGCTCTCCTTGCCGCGATTGGATAAGATCGTCGTCAACATGGGTGTCGGCAGCGCCATTTCGGAGAAGAAGCACCTGGAAGAGGCGGTCGGCGCTTTGACGCAGATTTCCGGACAAAAGCCGGCGATCACACGCAGTCGCAAGTCGATCGCCAACTTCAAGCTTCGCGAGGGAATGGAGATCGGGGTCAAGGTCACGCTCCGTGGAACGCGGATGTATGAGTTTCTGGACCGCCTGATTGCCATTGCCCTGCCGCGGGTGCGCGACTTCCGCGGACTTAGTCCCACGGCGTTCGACGGTCACGGCAATTACAGCCTGGGATTGTCGGAGCAATTGGTGTTTCCGGAGATCAATCCCGACAAGTACAGCCGCGTGCAAGGCATGAACATCACCTTTGTGACTTCGACCGACAGCAACGATGAAGCGCGCGAGTTGCTTCGCGGGCTGGGTCTGCCGTTCAAGGTGGAAGAAGTGAAAACAGCGAAAGGGAAAGTAACCGGTTAAAGGTCTATGGCAAGTAAATCAAAAATAGCCAAGGCGAGCCGCACGCCGAAGTTTTCGAGCCGGCGCGAGTCGCGCTGCAAGTTGTGCGGCCGGCCTCGCGCCGTGTATCGGAAGTTTCGCATCTGCCGCATCTGTCTGCGCAAGCTGGCCGACAACGGCCTGATACCGGGCATGAAGAAGGCGAGTTGGTAAAGGGAACTATAAGAAGATGATGACCGACCCCATCGCCGACATGTTGACCCGCATTCGCAATGCGGTGCGTGTCGAGCGCGCCAGTGTGGAAATGCCGTTGTCGAAGGTCAAGCGCGGCATGGCCGAAGTCCTCAAGCGCGAGGGCTACATCTGGGACTTCGAAGAGGTCGACGCCAAGCCAAGTCCGCAGCTTCGCATCCACCTGAAGTACGGCCCCAACGGCGAGCGCGTGATCCGGCACATCAAACGCGTGAGCAAGCCGGGCCGCCGCATTTACAGCGGCGCCGACAACCTGCGGCCCGTGCTCAACGGACTGGGAATTTCCATCATCAGTACCAGCCGCGGCGTGATCAGCGACCGCGAAGCGCGACAGCGGCATCTCGGCGGCGAGGTGCTGTGCGAGTTGTGGTAAAGGGAGGATGGCCTTCCTGGGCCGTCCGGTAACAAGCGCATGATACAGAAGTCATTTGCGATGCTGAAAGAACGAAAAGCACAATGTCACGCATAGGAAAAAAACCGGTCTTGATTCCCAAGGGCGCCAAAGTGGCCGTCAGCGGCAACACCGTGGCGGTCGAGGGACCGCTGGGCAAGCTCGAATGGGGCTTTCGGCGCGAGGTGCGCGTGGCGGTCGACGACGAGGCCAAGCAGGTCAAAATCGATCGCGAGGGCGAGTCGCGCTCGGCCCGCGCCCTGCAAGGGCTGACGCGCGCCCTGATTCAGAACATGCTCAAGGGGGTCACCGACGGCTACGAGAAAAAGCTGGAGATCGTGGGCGTCGGCTATCTGGCGGCCGTGCAAGGCACCACGCTGCAGCTTCGCGTCGGTTTCGCCAACGAAGTTCAGATGCCGATTCCCAGTGGACTGAAAGTGACCTGCCCCGACCAGACGCACATCGTCGTCAAGGGGACCGATAAGCAACAAGTCGGCCAGTTTGCCGCCGAGGTGCGCTCCGTCCGCAAGCCCGAACCGTACAAGGGGAAGGGCATTCGCTACGACGGCGAGCAAGTGCGGCGCAAGGCCGGCAAGGCGATGACGAAGTAAAGCCGGCAGAAAGTAACGAAGTATGAATCACGAACGAACCATTGCCCGACAGAGGCAGCGACGAGGCTTTCGCGTCCGCAATCGCGTCAAGCGCGATTCGAGGCGTCCGCGGCTGAGCATCTTTCGCAGCCACAAGCACATGTACGCGCAGATCATCGACGACGACGCGGGCAAGACGCTGGTCTACGCCAGCACGCGCGACAAAGACCTTTCGGGCAGCTACGGCGGCAACAAGGCCGCGGCCCAAACGGTCGGTCGCGTGCTTGCCGAGCGGGCGCTGGCGGCCGGAATCAAAGCGGTGGCCTTTGACCGCCGCGAATACAAGTATCATGGCCGGGTGGCGGCGTTGGCCGAAGCCGCCCGCGAAGCCGGTCTGAGTCTCTGAGTGAAAAGTGATGAGGTAAAACCCGTAGGGTGGGACCAGCGAGCTTGCGAGCGCCGGCCCACCATTGAGTCGCCCCGCTGGTGGGCCGGCGCTCGCAAGCTCGCTGGTCCCACCCTACACCCCAACCCTGAACCCTGAACCCAATGTCAACCGGCACGAGCAGTAATCGCGGAGAGTTAATCGACAAAGTCGTCAAGATTCGGCGTTGCGCCGCCGTCGTCAAAGGCGGCCGCCGCTTCAGCTTTTCGGCCATGGTGGTGGTCGGCAACGGCAAGGGCAAGGTCGGCTGGGGGCATGGCAAAGCCAACGAAGTGCCGCCGGCGGTCGAGAAGGCAGTCAAAGAGGGCACGCGGAACATGGTCGAGTTGGCGCTCGATGGCCCGACCATCCCCCACACGGTCCACGGCCATTTTGGTGCGGCCCAAGTGGTGCTGGTGCCCGCGACGCCCGGCACCGGCGTCAAGGCCGGCGCCAGCGTGCGCGCCGTCTGTGAGGCGGCGGGCATCCATGATATTCTCACCAAGAGCTTCGGCTCGACGAATCCGGCCAACCTGGTGAAGGCCACGATTGAAGCCCTGTTGAGTCTCCGCACGAAACCAGAGGTTGAACGACTGAGGGGAGTGACACTGTAATGAATCTGCACGACATCCATCGCGGCATCAAAAAGAACACCAAGCGGCTGCGCATCGGTCGCGGACTCGGTTCGGGCCGCGGCAAAACAGCCGGACGCGGCCACAAGGGCCAGGGTCAGTTGGCCGGTTGGACCGCCCATCCCGCGTTCGAAGGCGGGCAGATGCCGCTGGTGCGCCGCGTGCCCAAGCGCGGTTTCAACAATCGCTGGGCCCTGACGGTCAAGGCCGTCAACGTCGGCGATCTCGACCGCTGGTTTGAGGATGGCGCCGAAGTCACGGTGGAGTCGCTCAAGGCGGCCGGTAAAATCAAGGGCCGGTTCGACGTCTTGAAGGTGCTTGGCGACGGCGAGCTTAAAAGGAAACTCAAGGTTTCCGCCCACCGCTTCAGCGCTTCGGCGCTGGAAAAGATCAAGGCCGCCGGCGGCGAAGCGGTGACCTTGCCGGGCAAAGCGCCCGTCGTCAAGGGAAAGAAGAAGGTCAAGGTCGAATGACGAATGACGAATGACTAACCGTGGCGCTGAGCCATTCGTCATTCCGTGATTCGTCATTACTGCGAAACAGGACGGACCCAATATGTGGGAAAAAATTCGCATCGTCTTCACGATCCCTGAGCTGCGCAGAAAAATCTTTCTGACGCTCGGGCTGCTGGCGATCTACCGGGTCGGCTTCTGGATTCCGCTGCCGATCATCGACCAGTCGAAGGCCGGCACGCTCTTTTCGCAGCAGGGCGGCTTTGGCGACATTCTCAAGAGCGTCGCCACCTTCAGCGCGTCGCGGCTCGACGAGGCCACGATTTTCGGCCTGGGAATCATGCCGTACATCTCGGCCTCGATTATCTTCCAGTTGCTGGGCAGCGTCTGGAAACCGTTGGAAGAGTTGCAAAAAGAAGGCGAAAGCGGCCGCAAGAAGATCAACGAATATACGCGCTATGCGACCGTTGTGCTGTGTCTCTTCCAAAGCTGGTTCTACCTGCGGTTCCTGGTTGGCAGCGGCATGATCCAGCAGCAGTTCTTGAACGACAACGGCTCGCTGCAGCTTTCCTGGACCATTGTCTCGGTGATGATCATGACCGCCGGCACCATCTTTCTGATGTGGCTCGGCGAGCAGATCGACGAATTCGGCATCGGCAACGGCATCAGCCTGTTGATTATGGCGGGCATTCTGGCCCGCATGCCGAAGGCGGGCATCGACCTGCTGCGGCCGATCTTTCGCGGCGAGCTGCAGTTGGAAGCCGCCCCCGGCGAAATGGGCGTCGCCAAGCTCATCGTGCTGGCCTCGCTGTTTGTGGCCGTGGTGTTTGGAGTGGTGTTCATCACCCAGGGCCAGCGGCGCATCCCGATGCAAAGCGCCAAGCACGTCCGCGGGCGGCGGGTGTTCGGCGGCGGCACGCGGCAGTACCTTCCGTTGCGGGTCAATCAGGCCGGCGTGATGCCGATCATTTTTGCCAGCAGCCTGCTGATGTTTCCCGGCGTCGGTTTTGATTTTCTCGGCAAAGCGCTCCCCACCGACGCGGAGAAGTACCCCATCGGAACGGCGTTCTCGCAGTTCTTTGCCGACGCCGGCCACGCGTTCATGTCGCCCTCGGCCTACACGCACAACGTGCTCTACGTGGTCCTGATCTACTTCTTCTGCTATTTCTGGACGGCGATCACGTTCAATCCCAAAGACATGTCGGAGAATCTGAAGAACTTCGGCTCGTTCATTCCCGGATACCGCCCCGGCAAGCGCACCGCCGATTACCTGGAAAAGGTCATGGTCCGCATCACCTACGTGGGTGCCGGCTTTTTGGCCCTGGTGGCGATCATGCCGACCTTGGTGGCGAATACCGCCGAAATCGAGTACAACTTGGCAAGCTTCTACGGCGGCACGGGCTTGTTGATCGCCGTGAGCGTGGCCTTCGACCTGGTGCAAAAAATCGACAGCCACCTGGTGATGAGAAACTACAAGGGGCTTTTGGAGTAAACAATCCGTTTGCGGCTCCTCAAGTAGCGGCTTCGTGGCCCCCTGCGGTGGCGGAGCGGTGGTTGCTGTTGCGCCGGGCGGCGAAACCGGCCCTGTAAGGCGCGGGGTGACCGATGCGACTGATTTTTATTGGTCCCCCTGGGGCCGGCAAGGGGACGCAATCTCAGCGGCTGTTGGAATACCTCGGTATTCCGCACCTTTCCACCGGCGACATGCTGCGCCAGGCGGTGCGCGAGCAGACCGACGCCGGACTGATGGCCGCTCCCTATATGGACGCCGGACAGCTTGTGCCCGACGACATCATTCTTAAGCTGATGGATGAGCGTCTGAGCCGTAGCGACTGCCACCAAGGGGCCTTGTTCGACGGCTTTCCGCGCACCTTGGCCCAGGCCCGCGGGCTCGACCAAATGCTCCAGCGGGCGGGCCTCCCGCTGGACATCGTATTGGAATTGAACGTCGACGACGCCGAAGTCATCCGTCGGCTGGCGGGCCGTGGCCGCCACGACGACAAGCCCGCCGTGCTCGCCGAGCGCCTGAAAGCCTATTGGAAGACTACCCGGCCGTTGCTCGATTATTATCGCAAGAAGGGTCTCCTGCGCGTCATCGACGGCCTGGGAACGACCGACCAGGTTTTCGAGCGCATTCGGGCGGTGCTGGACGCTGCCGGCCATCGCCGACAAGAGGAGCTGAAAGCGGAGTGATCAACCTTCGTTCGCCTAGAGAGATCGCCCTGATGCGCCGAGCGGGCTTGCTCGTTTGGCAGGCCCACCAGGCGGCCGGCGCGCTGGTGAAGCCGGGCGCCACCACGGCGGAGATCGACCTGGCCATCGAACGCCACTTCGCCGAGCACAACGCGGTTCCCTTGTTCAAGGGCGTGCAGGGCACGGTCCCCTTCCCGGCCGTGACCTGCATCTCGATCAACGAAGAGGTGGTCCACGGCATTCCCGGCCCGCGGCGTCTGGTCGAGGGCGACGTGGTGAGCATCGACACCGGCTGCAAGCTCGACGGCTGGTGCGGCGACGCGGCCGTGACCCGCGCGGTGGGCCAGGTACGGCCGGAAATGCGGCGGCTGCTCGACGTCACCAAGGGAACGCTCGATCTGGCGATCGACCTGATGAAGGTCAAAACGCGCTGGAGCCAGGTTGCGGCCGAAATGGAGCTGTACGTTCGCGACGCGGGTTTCTACGTGGTCGAGACGTTCGTCGGCCACGGCATCGGCCGCGAGATGCACGAAGAACCGCAAGTGCCCAACTTCTGCAGCAAACAGTTCCGCAAAAGCGGCGATTTCGACTTGCGGCCCGGCCTGGTGATCGCCATCGAACCGATGGTCAACATGGGCACGGGCAAGGTGAAGGGCATGCCCGACCATTGGACGCAGGTCACCAAAGACGGCAAGCCGAGCGCTCATTTCGAGCACACGGTGGCCATGACGAAGGAGGGCCCCGTCAAACTCACGGCGGGGCCGAATGGGGAAGACGTGTAGCCGCATGTAACTGGGCGTGCGCAGCGCCTGGCCGAGGCGCGGAGTTCAACCCGATCGCTCACCGAAACGTCGCCGCCATTCCTCCAGCTCTTTCCGCAAGCGAGCCGGAGAGGAGCGGCAGGACGACGGTGTAGCGATAGGCGTGCCCGGCGAGCTCGTTGCGAGCCAAGCTTGGCAACCACAGATTTCCTGGCGGCTTGTCAACGAGCGCCGCCAGCCTTGGGTTTCGAGGGCGAACGGGTCTTTTTGCCACCTGCGCGATTCACTTTTGGCCTCGGTTCGCGAATGATTTGCGCGTCCAGGAGGGCTTTGTAATCCTCCGATCGAACCACGAGTTGTTGCGGCGGACGCGTGTGAAATCCGATGCCTCGCCTTGCGAGGAATTCGATGGCGGCGCCGTATTCGTCGAAGTCTTCAAAGTCAATTACAGGCATGATTGAACCTTCCCAATGCAATCCTGCTCGTGTCCTCACGTAGCAACGCAGTTGCGGAACGGACCCATTACCTATTATCATCGCATTTTCGGCGGATGCAAGGCCACGGAGTTTCCGGCTACGGGCCCGGCTATAGATAGCCATGCCTCCGGCCCCAGGCCAGCCAGGCGTCTGTCATGTCAGCCACGTTCCCCTCTGCGTCTGGCGCGGCTGGATCCCGTGGCGGAATCTGTCGTAAAACGATGATTGTTAGAACGAAGCTTCTCAGAAACGAGTTCTATCGATTAAACAAGAACGCCGGGCTGTTCAGCAATGCCCAGGCTAAATCCTGGGCGCCGAGCAGGCGATACGCATCGGGCTGCTTGGCAGACTCGGCCGCGGCGCGCTGCAACTGGGCCAGCTCCGCGTCGATCGAGCGGAAGTAGTTCGCTAGCTCAGTCTTTTGCTCGGCCGTCCGCGTCTCGGCGGGCACCGCCAAGAGCGCGGCGATCGGCGCCGGCGGACCTTGCAAGCTCACGGGCCGCTTGGCACTGGTCACGGAAATACGGAAGCGGCCGATCGTGTGTTGCCCGCCGAACTGCTGCTCGAGGGTAAACGTTAGCAGCGTCCCTCCGGCGTTGACGAGGTCTTGCGTCGTTTCGAAGATCGCCGTGTGGGTCTCGCCAAACTTGGGCGAGACCGCCCAGCCGCTCGACCCTTGAGCGTTGCCGTCGACGGCCAACGTGGCCGGAAAGCCGTCCTGGGCGAAATCAGACTGGGCGCTTTGCAAAGTCAGCGGCTTCGCTTGGGCGGCGTCGCCGACCGGAGCCGCTGTGACCTTCAACTCATTGAGCACCAGGTTGCCGTTGGGTGCCCGGCCCGGACCCTTGGCCGGCAAGCTGTCGTCGGGCAAAAGCTCGATGCGAACGGCCGTGACCGCCGGCAGATCGGTCTGGGCGGTGATGTTGTAGGTGTCGGTCGGCGGATGGTTGCCCGTGACCAGCACCGAGTTGTCGGGCTGCCGCGTCAGCGTGGCGCCGCCGGCCGAGGCCAGCGAGGCCGGTTCCAGCACCACCCAGTTCACGGCCGTCTGGCTTTGTTCCCACTCCGCTTGCTTCTTGGGCAACAGGTCGCGTTCGTAGGCGGCCAGGGCCGCGGCGTGCTTTTCTTGCTCTTCTTTCTCAGCCCGAACGGCATCCAGCGCCGACGCCACTTCCTGTTCGCTGGGCGGCCGGCAGAGAATCGACATGAAGATCTCTTCGATGACCTTGCGGTCGTCTTTCTCGCCCGCCACCAATTTGGTAATGCGGTTGTTCGGATCGCTGATGGCCCGCGCAATGGTCGGGCCGTTCACCAGATTCAAGGCCTGGCCCAGCATCACGCCGGTCGAGCGTTCGCACTCGCATGCGCTCTCGCGAGGCGGTTTGCCAAAAAGGTCCAAAAAGCCGTCTTCAAGCTGCACGCTGCTGTCGGGCAACTGCGTGGCCAGAAAGTTGGCCGGCACGCCCGGCAGCCGAATCTCGCTGCCGGTCGCACGGTGGATCGCATCATACAGCGTCTCGGCCGGCAGACGGCGGGCCAGGGCGTGCGAATAATTCGTCTCGTCGTCCTGGTTCCACTCGTTGGTCGCCAACGAATGCTGATAGACCCGCGACTTGCAAATCGTGCGAAACAGAGTCCGGGCGTCGAAGCCGCCGGCGATAAAGTCGTCGGTCAGCCGCTGCAACAGCTCGGGATTCGTCGGCGGATTGCCTGCCCGAATGTCGTCCAGCGGTTCGATGATGCCCACGCCCAGCAAGTATCCCCAGATGCGGTTCACGTAGCTCTTGGCAAAGTAAGGATTCTCTTTGGCGGTGATCCAACGGGCAAGCTGCTCGCGTCGGGCGGCGTGGTCGGGCACCTGCCCCGCGTGCGTGTACGGGAAGAGTGGTGCGGAAACCTGCCCCGTGCGGACGTGCGTCACGTCGCCGCCCGCCTGGTCATACACCACCTCGACCAGCGGCAACGGTCGCTCCACGGCGGTGCCGCCGATGTTGCGGCCGGCGTACTCCGGCGCCGGCTTGCGCCCGACCTGCGCGAAGTAGGCCGCCAGGTGATAATACTGGTCTTGCGTCCAACGCTCGAAGGGATGGTCGTGGCACTTGTTGCAGTTGAACCGCACGGCCAAGAAAAGCTGCGTCGTGTTCTCCATCACGTCGCCCGGCTCGCGCAGCACCTTGTAGTAGGCCGCCGGGGGATTGTCGAGCGTCGAGCCGCTGGCGGTCAGCACGCTGTAAACAAACTTGTCGTAGGGCATGTTGCTGGCCACCGCCTGCTCGATCCAATTGCGGAAGGCCCAGGCCCCCTCTTCGCCCAGGAACTTGCGGTTCACCTGCAGCAGGTCGGCCCATTTGTTGGTCCAGTTCTCGACAAACTCCGGGCTGCCGATCAGCCGATCGATCAGCTCGTCGCGCTTCGTCTTGGTGTCGCGCGTGTCGGCCAGAAACGCCCGCACTTGCTCGGCCGTGGGCGAAAGGCCCAACAGGTCGAGATCGACGCGGCGGAGAAACTCAGCGTCGGTGCAGAGCTCGCTCGGCAGAATGCGCATGCTCTTGAGCTTGTCGTAGACCAACTCGTCGACGTGACTGTTGACCGGCGTGTCGCGCCAGGCGAATCCGCCGCGGTCGCCCATGACGATCACGGTGGTCGCCGCGTAGGCGCCTTCGTAGCGGGCCAGCATCGCCGCTTCGCCGCGGCGCGCGGCCGTGGCCAGGCCCTGCTTGTCGACTTCGATCTTTTCGGCCAGGCTGCTCTCGATAAACGCCTCGGCGGTCACGTCGCGCACCTGGCCGTCGCTGTAGGTGGCCACGACCGCCATCTGCTGCCGCATGCCCGGCAAGGGAATCACCGAATTCTTGGGAAAGATGTCGATGCTGGCCACGCGTGGGCTGTCGAGATCGAGCTTCACGCCGTCGGCGATCCAGGCCCTGAGCAGCTCATAGTAGCGCTCGCCGCGGTGCGTGAGCACGCCGCCCACGTGCGGCACGGCGCCGGTCGGCTTGAGCAGCATCAGGCTCTGATCGGGCGCCGCGCGGTTGAAGCGCCGGCCCGCCAGGTCGTCGGTCAAGGCCCGGTGGTCGAAGAGCGGATCGTAGCCCCGCAGCGACAGCTTAAAGCCGTTCTTGCCTTGGGCCGCGCCGTGGCACGTGCCCGCATTGCAGCCCAGCTTCGAGAGCGTCGGCTGCACATCGCGAACGAAGCTCACCGCATAGGGCTGGCTTTGCCCGCTCACGGTCACGGGCACCACCACCGTTTGCCCGCTGAGCGAGAACTTCAGCTCGCCGACGCCATCGGCTTTGGGCCGCACCTGACCGGCCGGTGAAAGCGAAACGACCGCCTCGGGAACTTCGGGCTGCACCAACCGCGTGACATCGACCCGCTCGCCCGAATCGAGCTGGCCGGTGAGCAGCAACTGCCGATAGGCGTAAGGATACTTCAATTCGACCGAGGGCGGCGTGGCTTCAATCCGCACCAGCGAGCGGCCTTCCGGCAGTTTTTCCGGTGGTCGGCCGGCGGCTTCTTCAGCACGTGTCGTCGAGATGATGGCAAGATAAAGCACGCCCATCCACAAGATGCCGGATAATTTCATCGTTTGGTCCTTTGAAGCCATTAACTAACCACTAACCACTAACCACCATCCACTAACCACTACTGCACCGCCGCGACCGTCGCGGGCGCGAGCGGCACGGGGACAAACTCTTTGACCATCATGCCCGCTTCGGGATCGAAAAACCGCACTTTGCCGTCGAAGCCGCCGACCGCCAGCAGCTTGCCGTCGGGCCGCCAGGCCAACGAATAAACGGCACCGAACTGGTCGGCAAACTTGCGGACCGTTTTGCCGTCGGCCTCGTTCAAGAGCCGCACTTCGCCCCTGCCGTCGCTTGAGGAGCCGATGGCCACCTTGGTCATGTCGGGGCTGAATTCCGCCGCGAAGATGCGGCCCGACACCGGTTCGGCGTTGAATCGCGTAATGCGGTTGAAGTCGTCGCCGATCTGCCGGGCCCGCGTGCGATACATCTGGTAAATCTTCGGCACACCGTCCGATCCGCCGATCAGCAACTCGTCGCTTTTGGCGTTGCGGCGGACGACCATCAGCCCGCCCTTCAACGCGCCGGGGGTGATGCTGGTTATGTTGTCTTCGAAACGCTGCGTGGCCACGTCGGTGAGTTTCATCGAGCCGTCGCGGCTGACGGAAATGACGTGCGAGTTGTCGGTCGAGAAGCAGGTGTCGAGCACCCAGTCGCTATGGGCGCCTTGATAGAGCACTTGTTTGCCGGTGGCGGCGTCGATGGCCCGCAAGGTGTTGTCGCCGCAGCCGAAGGCCACTTTCGTGCCGTCCGACGACCAGCTCGCGCCGTAAACCGTGTCATACGTGACGGGCGTCGAAACGAGCAGCGCGCGTTTTTCAATGTCCCAGATTTCCACTTCGCCGAAGCGGCCGGGCGAGCCGCCCGTCACCGCCAGCCGCTTGCCGTCGGGCGAAAAGCGGGCCGATTCGATCCGCTCCGAGATGCCGACCAGCCGCGCGGCCAGCTCGCTGCCGTCGGCCTTATGCAGCAGCACTTCGTGATAGCCCGACACGGCCAGCAGCGAGCCGTCGGGCGAAAACTCCAGCGACGTGATCACCGGCGGCAGCGAATAGGTGGGCGGATGCTCCATATCGACCACCGTATCGGGCATCGAGGGAGTATCGTCGGCGGCCCCTTCCATGACCCATTTTCGGATCAGCTCGACCTCTTCAGGCTTGAGCGGTTCTTGGCCTTTCGGCATTTCGGGCGGCTCATTGCCGTTGGGAACGATTTGGGCGACGAGCGTGCTCTTGTCGGAGTTGCCGGGCACCAAGGCGGGCTCGCCGCTGTCGCCGCCTTTCTGCATATCGGCCACGGTCATCATCACGAATCCGCCCGATCGCTTGGCCGGCTGATGGCAACCCTGGCAATGTTCCTGAAAGATCGGCCGGATCTGCTTGAAATAGCTGACCTTGGCATCGTCGGCCGACGCGATGTTGGCGAACACAAGCAGGGCAGGCACGGCCCACCAGAGAGGGTTCAGGGGGCCCAAGGGGCGCCCCGGTTCAGGTTTCAAGACGACTGTGTCGCGGCTTTGCCGAACAGACGCCGACGAACCGAATACCAACGAAACGCCGCGCATGCGGGCACCCTTTGGCTAGCAGTAAAATAAGGCGGGACCCAGAGTCATGCCTTGCTGGAAAGGTCGAGCAGACATGCCTCCGGGCAAACTCAGGCGGGGGCCGACGACCGTTGGCCATCGACCCAAACATCAATATAGGCAAAGCGTAGGCTGGCCGCAATCGGCGCAAAGAGAAAGGGACCAAGTCGGAAACTCGGTCCCTTCCCTCTAACCCGCCTGCGTCTTGCGCTAGAGTAAGCCGGTCAGCGACGGCAGGCTTACGCTCACGCCGCTGAAGCTGACACTGTCATTGGCCATGACGCCCACGCTCACGCTGCCGAGACCCAGCGGCAGGCCCACCGCGACACCGTCGGTGCCGGCCACTCCCAGGCTAAAGCCGCTCACCCCGATGGTGCTCGGGGCAATCCGTTCCTCAAGCTGGTCGATTTCGAACTTCGTCGACATGGTACATACCTCCTCGTATCCAAGATTACGTGTTCCTGTTGCCCTGTTCCGTTTGTTTGTCGCGGTCACGCCCCGCAACTCGTCGGGCAACGAAAAACTCTGCTTTGCAGGGAGCGTGCCGAAGTGTGGCCATATCGCCGTTCACACCGTGAAGGTGACTCTTTCTTTCCCCCACGAATCCAATCGCAGGGTGCAAAAGCTCGGTGGTTCCGCGCGGAACAGCAACGAATTGCGTCCGAGGGCACGTCTAAGACGATCGAATCAACCGTTGGCTGGTTCCTTGCGAATCAGGACCGGTCGCTGTTTGTCCAAGCGGATGTTGTCCACTCGCCCAGTCGTTGTCTGGACAACCGTTGTTGCGACGACATATACTGCCTCAAAGCAGTGAGGGTAGTAATGGAGGCATTAGGCGATGGGCATTAGGCTTTAGGCACGATTCTCTAATCGTAACCTAACGCCCAACGCCTATTGCCTAACGCCTTGGTTGGTGGGCCGGCGCTCGCAAGCTCGCTGGTCCCACCCTACGTTTAATCCCGTCCAGCCACGAGCCTACGAACCAATATGGAGCCACTGCCGAAGGAAGTGCCCGCCATCGTGATTGGCGGCGGACCCGCGGGTTCGACCGCCAGCACTTTGCTGGCCCAGCAAGGGCACCGTGTGGTGCTGTTCGAGCGCGATCGTTTTCCCCGGTTCCACATCGGCGAGTCGCTCATCCCTGAAACGTACTGGGTGCTCCGGCGGCTGGGCATGCTGGAGAAGATGAAGCAAAGCCACTTCGTCAAGAAATACAGCGTGCAGTTCGTCAACGAGCGAGGAAGGCTTTCGGAGCCGTTCTACTTTGTCGAGCACAAGCCGCACGAGTGCTCGCAGACCTGGCAGGTGCTGCGCAGCGAGTTCGACAAGATGATGCTCGACAATGCCCGCGAGCACGGCGTGTCGGTCTACGAGGGTGCCCGCGTGCTGGAAGTACTCTTCGAGGGCGAGCGGGCGGTGGGCGTGCGCGTTCAGCTTGAAGATGGGACCGAGCACACGTTGCGGTCGCAAGTGGTGATCGACGCCAGCGGGCAAAGCTCGATGATCATGAGCCGGCTGGGGCTGCGAGAGTGGGACGCGGCACTGAAGAAAGCGGCGCTCTGGACCTACTGGGAAGGCGCCTACCGCGATGGCGGCCGCGACGAAGGCGGCACGATCGTGCTGCGCACCGAAGGCAAGCAGGGCTGGTTCTGGTACATCCCGCTGCACAACAACATCGTCAGCGTGGGCGTGGTCGCGGGCCACCAATATCTGTTCAAAGACCGCGCCGATCGCGACCATGAGACCATTTACAACGAAGAGGTTGCCCGCTGCCCCGGCTTGCAGCCGCGGCTGGCGGGAGCCAGGCGGACGGCCCCGTTCTACGCGGCCAAGGAATACTCTTATCGCTCGCGACAGGCGGCCGGCGACGGTTGGGTGCTGGTCGGCGACGCCTTCGGCTTTCTCGATCCGCTGTATTCGTCGGGCGTGTTGCTGGCGCTGAAATCGGGGGAGCTTGCGGCCGACGCCGTGGCCCAAGGGCTGGTCAAAGGCGACACTTCGGCCGCGCAGCTTGGCCGGTGGGAAGCGGAGTTCGTCCGCGGCATGGACCGCATGCGGCGGCTGGTCTGCGAGTTTTACGACGGCTTCAGCTTCGGGCGGTTCGTAAAACAGTATCCTCACCTCAAGGGCCATTTGACCGACCTCTTGATCGGCGATCTCTTCAAAGACAGCGTCGATGAAGTCAACGGCCCCATGGACGCCGTGCGGGCGGAGATGCAATTGACCGCCGCGCCTTCTTCCTCCTGACATGTCACGGGCGTTCGTTCGGAAGTGGCACATCGATTGGTTGCGGAAAACGCGAAGGCGCCTTCACGGCCATCCGACGATTGTCTTGGCCCCTCGCCGCCGTCTTGGCATTCACGATCGCCATGTGGGCGGGTGGAACGAAGCCCGAACGCCCACGGATATCGTTCGGTGCAGCCGTGACGATCCAGGTGCGGAGGACGGCCGCCTCCTTGGTCAACCCAGTCTTTGGGTGCCGGCCTGGCGGGTTCTTGTACGGCAGCTTCACATAGTCGGCGGTAAGTGGATTCGGCAATGTGCCGGTCACCCCAAGGGCTGGTCATGGTAGACCAGCTTCACGAGACTCGCAAGGAGTGGCGGCTGGAGCCTGAAAACATCCAAAAGGTCGTCCAGATCGGCCTCGAACTTGCCGAGCAGCCGCCGCTCATCGAAACCAAGGTCAATGGGATATGGCCCAATCCTCAAAGCACTTCATGCCCCGTGTTTCAACTTCCGGCACTGGGCGGCAGTTGGGAGAGTTGCTGCGACGGCCTGATCCACAAGCACACGCAAGCTGTTCGGCCCATTGTCTTCGACCACAATTTGTCGAAGGGGCGAGACGACGTGGTGCTGGCGCATTTGAACCACAAACTGGTGCAAATGTGTTTGCGCCTCTTGCGGGCGGAGGTCTGGTCTCGTGAAGGCCGCCAAAAGCTCAACCGCATCACCGCTCGCATCGTACCCGATCGAGTGTTGGATGCGCCGGCCATGATCGCTCACGCTCGCCTCGTGGTGATCGGCGGCGATCAGCACCGGCTGCATGAAGAGATCGTCACTGCCGGCGGACTTCTGCGTGAAGGCCGCTTTGCCCGATTCCGCACCTTGAAGGAAATGGATGAAGCGCTCACGGCCGCCACCGATCGAGAGCCGCCCAAAGCGGTGAAGAAAAAACTGCTCGACCTGTGGAAGCAGACCGCTGATCCGCTGCGCCAAGCGCTCGAAAGCCGGATGGAAGATCGCACGTCTGGCTTGACCAAGACGCTGACCGATCGTGGAAACAAGGAAGCCAGCGACATCGAGGCAATCCTAAAGGAGCTCAAGAAGTCGATCGAGGACGAGCTTCAAGACCCTGAGTATCAGCAGAAGGAATTGTTCAGCACCCCGGAGCGAGAGCAGTTCGGGCGCAACGTGGATGCGCTGCGGCGTCGCGCGCTGGAAATCCCCAGTGAAATCGAGAAGGAAAAGGCTGCCATTAAGGCCCGCTTTGCCGATCCGCAGTCACGGCTGTTTCCGGTGGCGGTGACGTATCTTGTGCCAGAGAAGTTTGTGTAGTGGTGGGTGTGGGGAGTGGGGTGTGGGGAGTGGGGTGTGGGGTGTGGGGTGTGGGGAGTGGGGAGAAAGAATTGATGGCGCTGCAGAACTACCGAGACCTCGAAGTGTGGCAGAAGGCGATGACGCTGGCAGAAGAGTGTTATCGGGTCACGAAGATGTTTCCGAAGGAAGAACTGTTCGGGATGACAAGTCAGATTCGCCGCGCGGCGGCTTCGATTCCGGCGAACATCGCCGAAGGTCAGGGACGACAGCACACGAAAGAATTCCTGAATTTTCTCAGCGTAGCACGGGGATCGCTCAAGGAGATCGAAACGCACCTGATCCTATCTCAACGAGTCGGCCTGATGACAGCCCAACAACTCGAGCCTCTGCTGAAACTCACCGACGACATCAGCCGCATGATGTCCGGCCTTCGCAAGACGCTCGAAAAGCGCCTCTAACTCTCTCCACACTCCACACCCCACGCCCCGCTCCGCATGTCCAACAAAAAACACCACGCTGAATGGCTTTCGCTGCTCGAAATCTCTGGGCCGTTTGTCAGCCTGCCGGTGCTGGAGAAGGTTTTTCCACATGGACTCGATGCACATGATCCCGACCATGCCCGCAGGATGCGACTGGCATTCGACGAGTGGGAAACGAATCAAACCGGGCACAAGCCGAACCCGGCGATCCATAACGCCTGGATCGAGTTCGTTCTGAAAGAAACGCTGCGACTGCCCGCAGAGGTCGTCGCTAGCGGCCAGTCAATACCGCAAACACTCAAGGCGATCCACGCCGAGGCCGGCGAGGTCATTCGGCCCGATTTCGTGGTCCGCAATCCCGGCGACATCGCTGAACCAGGCAAACCTCGTCTGCTGCTGGCGGTTTATCCAGCCGAGCAGCGTCTTGAAAAGCATGTGTACGGTCTGCGCTGGAAAGCGTCTCCGGCCGAACGCATGGCCGAACTGCTCAAGCAGACGAAATGCCAGCTTGGCTTGGTCACGAACGGCGAGCATTGGATTCTGACGAACAAGACTGAGGAATTGCCCACTGGCTTCGCCTCCTTCTATTCCAGCCTTTGGCTGGAAGAGCCGATCACGCTGCGTGCCTTCCGCAGTCTGCTTTCGACGACTCGCTTCTTTGGCGCACTCTCAGGCCAGACGCTTGAAGAGATGCTCCGCGAGAGCGCCGCGAATCAACAAGAAGTCACCGACCAACTTGGTTTCCAGGTTCGCAAGGCCGTCGAAGTTCTCATCCAGTCGCTCGATCGGGCAGATCAGGACCACGGCCGCAAACTGCTCGGCAGCATCCCGGAAACGGTGCTCTATGAAGCCGCCCTCACCGTGATGATGCGGCTCGTTTTTCTGTTCTGTGCCGAAGAACGAGAACTTTTGCTGTTGGGTGACCCTCTCTACGACCAGCACTATGCCGTTTCAACCCTTGTGGCCCAACTGCAGGAAACCGCCGACAACCACGGTGAAGAAATTCTTGAGCGCCGCTTCGATGCCTAGTCGCGGCTGCTCTCCACCTTCCGGGCCGTGTTCGGCGGCGTGCAGCATGAGCGGATGAAGCTGCCCGCCTACGCCGGCAACTTGTTCGACCCCGACCGCTTTGCGTATCTGGAAGGCCGCAAGGCCAAGACGAGCTGGCAGAGCGCGCCGGCCGATCCACTGCCGGTCAACAACCGCACGGTGCTGCACCTGCTGCGGTCGCTGCAATACCTGCGCATTCACGGCGAAGCGCAGCGCGTCAGCTTTCGCGCGCTGGGCATCGAACAGATCGGGCACGTCTACGAAGGTCTCTTGGACCACACGGCCAAGCGTGCCACAGAGCCGGTGCTCGGCCTGTCGGGCGGCAAGGGCAAGGAACCGGAGATCGTTCTGTCGGAACTCGAAAAGCGGCGGGGTGTGGAGAGTGGGGAGCGGCGAGTGGGGAGTGGAGTGTGGGGAGTGGAGTGTGGGGAGTGGAGAGTGGAGAAAGCTCGACGGAAGACGAAAAGCCATCCGCTCCCCACACCCCGCTCCGCACACCCCATTCACACCCCACACCCCACACTCCACACCCCGCTATCCTCAAGTTTCTCCAAGACGAAACGGGCCGCTCCATCAGCGCCCTCAAAAACGCGCTCGCCGCCGAACTCGATTTCGACGCGGCCTCGAAACTCCGGGCGGCGTGTGGCAACGACGCCAGCCTGTTTGAACGAGTGGTTCCCTTCGCCGGCCTGATCGCCAAAGATTCGTTCGATCGACCCGTCGTGATTCGCAAGGGGAGCGTTTACGTCACCGCCGGCACCGACCGCCGCACGAGCGGCACCCATTACACGCCCACCAGCCTGACCGAACCGATCGTGCAGTATACGCTGGAACCGCTGGTGTACGTTGGCCCGGCCGAAGGGCTGCCGAACGAGCACTGGAAGCTTCGCCCGGCCAGGGAACTGCTCGAATTGAAGATCTGCGACATGGCTTGTGGCTCGGGGGCGTTTCTGGTTCAGGCCTGCCGCTATATGGCGCAGCGACTCGTCGAAAGCTGGGAGCAAGTGGAACGTGGGGCGGACGGCGTGGACCGTGGACCGTGGATCGTGGACCGGGGCATGGGAGAAATCAGCGATGGCACTGCAAACTTTTCGGGACTTGGAACTTTGGAAGGTGGCAATGGATCTGGCGGAGGAATGCTACAAGGCGACGAAGAGGTTTCCCAAGGAGGAAATGTTCGGGATGACCAGCCAGATACGTCGCGCGGCGGCGTCGATCCCAGCCAACATCGCGGAAGGTCAGGGGCGGCAGTCGACGAAGGAGTTTCTCAATTTTCTCAGCATAGCCCGGGGTTCGCTCATGGAGGTGCAAACGCATCTGCTGCTGGCGCAACGAGTCGGTCTGCTGAGCGCGGCGGACCTGGATCCGCTCCTGTCGCTGTGCGAGAGGATAAGCCAAATGATCTCTCGCCTTCGCCAAGCCCTCGAAAAGAAGCTCTGACACCGTCCCCCGCCCCACGGACCACGGCCCACGGTCCACGACCCACGGTCCACGGTCCACGACCCACGGTCCACGCTCCCCCCCGTATCACTCCCCACGGCGAGCCATCGACCGGCGCTGCCGACGAGCAATTGATTCCACTCGATACTGAGGAGCGGCTCGTTTACGCCCGGCGCTTGGTAGCCCAGCGCTGCTTGTACGGCGTCGACAAAAATCCGCTGGCCGTGGAAATGGCGAAGCTTTCACTCTGGCTCTTGACGCTGGCCAAGGACAAGCCGTTCACGTTCCTCGACCACTGCGTGCGCTCGGGCGATTCGCTGGTCGGTATCAGCAGCATCGAACAGCTTCTGCGTTTCTCGCTCGACGAGCGGGTCAGCACCGGGCCGCTTTTGGAACAGCAGCGCAAGCAGATCGAAAACCGGCTCAATGCCGTAAAGATGCTCCGCAAGCAAATCGAAGAGCAGCCCTCCAACACACCTGAAGACATTGAGCGCAAATCACTGATGCTCAAAAACGCCGATGAGCAGACCCGCCGCCTGACCTACGCCGCCGATATGCTGCTGGCTGAAAGCTGGCAGCCGATGAGTGCCGCCGAGCGGGAATCGGCGTTGAACTCGGCCCTCGTGCAGGTCGAGTACAAATTCAAGGACTTGCCGGTCGAGGAGCTGGATGCCGACGCCAAGAAACGGTTGCACAAGGCAGGCGTCGATGGCCGTTTTCACTGGCCGCTGGAGTTTCCAGAAGTCTTCCAGAACGGAGGATTGGAGGCCTTCGTCTGCAATCCGCCGTTCATGGGCGGGCAGAAGATCACCGGCGCGCTAGGCGAGGCTTTTCGAGAATTCCTGGTCGCTCGGCTGGCCGCCGGCAGGCGCGGCAGCGCCGATCTCTGCTCGTACTTTTTCCTCCGCGCCCGGCAACTGCTGCGCGAAGGCGGCCAGCTTGGGTTCTTGGCCACAAACACCATTGCCCAGGGCGATACAAGAGAAGTTGGCCTGGAGCAACTAACCGCCGATGGCTGCGTGATTCCGCGCGCGGTGGCGAGTTGTCCCTGGCCCGGCGCTGCCAACCTCGAGGTGGCTCAGGTGTGGGTGCGGCGAGGTGCCTGGCGCGGGCCGTTTGTGCTCGACGACAAGCCCGCCAGTGGCATCACCGCCTTTCTTTCCGCACCCGGCACGATTACCGGCAACCCGCATCGTCTAAAAGCGAACGAAGGTAAATCGTTTCAGGGCTCGATCGTCCTCGGCATGGGCTTCGTGCTTGAGCCCGAGGAGGCTCGGCGGCTCATCGATAAAGACCCGCGCAACAAGGATGTGCTTTTTCCGTATCTGAACGGAGAAGACCTCAACTCGCGGCCCGACCAATCGCCGAGCCGCTGGGTCATTAACTTCTTTGACTGGTCGATGGAAAAAGCAAAGAGTGCTCGAGACTGCTTTCATATTGTCGAGGAGAAAGTAAAGTCGGAACGACTCGCAAACAAGTACAGCAAAACGGCAAGAGAGCGGTGGTGGCTCTACGAGCGCTGGAGACCTGAACTTTACCAATCTATCTCGGGGATGCAGCGAGCGCTTGCGATCTCCTTAGTCTCGAAGCACATGATCGCAGCCTGGGAGCCCGTTGCGTTTGTGTTTTCTCATGCGCTCGGTGTAATTGCTTCGGACGAGGACCGGCTTTTTGCGTTAGTGCAGTCCACACCGCACGAAGAATGGGCAAGACATTGCGGATCAACACTGGAAACCCGAATGCGGTATACGCCATCTGACTGCTTTGAGACGTTCCCATTTCCTTCGCGGTTCTCGACACTCGGTTGGATTGGTAGCCGCTATGACGAGCGTCGTCACCGAGTTACAGACGAACGACAAGAGGGACTTACCAAGACCTACAATCGTTTTCACGATCCAGACGAAGCCAGCGCCGACATCCAAGAACTCCGACAACTTCACGTTGAAATGGATCACGCCGTCGCCGCCGCCTACGGCTGGACCGATCTTGACCTTGGCCACGGCTTCCACGAGACGAAGCAAGGCATCCGTTTCACGATCCGCGAATTAGCCCGGCGTGAGGTCTTGCAGCGGCTCCTCAAGCTCAACCACGAGCGCTACGCCGAAGAAGTCAAGCAGGGCTTGCACGAGAAGAAGAAGCCGAAAGCCACGAAGGGCCGCAAAAAAACCGCCGCCAACCCCGCCACGGCCCCGCTCTTCGACGCCGCGGCTGATGTCGAACCAAGCGATCAGGAAACGGCGGACGCAAACGGCGACGTATGGTACTTTGCCTACGGCAGCAATTTATGGATCGACCAAAAGCAAGACCGCACCGGCGCGATCCGCCAGGGAAGCGAGCGGCCACGCATCGCGACGCTCGCCGATCACCGGTTGGCCTTCAACAAACAGGGCGCAGGCGGCGAGGTGTTTGCCAACATCATCGCGGCCGCGCACGAAACGGTTGTCGGCGTGATTTACCGCTGTAACCCCGACGCCATGCTGAAAATGGTTGTGAAAGAGGGCGGCTACGAGCGGCGCGCCGTGCGAGTGGTGACCGACGACGGAGAGGCCGTCGAGGCGATCACCTATATCGCGCCGCCGAGCAGCACCACCGACGAGCGGCCGCCGACCAGCGGGTATTTGACCAAAATCATCACCGGCGCCCGACAGCACGGCCTGCCGGAAGAGTACATTCAACAGATCGAGCTTTGGGCGACGCGGGGCGCGTGATTTGGAGGGCAGTGCGGCCGATCCCAACGTGGCTGTATTCGGTAGCCCAAGGTGCAGCGCAGCGGAATCCTGGGTCATCGGGCGAAATAATCCGTGGTAGCGGTTTTGTTGTCCATCGTGAGCCGGCTTCAGCCGGGCTTCTTAAACGTCTGCCACCAGCTTTAGCTGGTGGATTTTGGAAGATCACCATCGCGAGGAGCCGGCTTTAGCCGGGCTTCTCGACATGGCTTTAGCCATCTGAGCGGCCGGCAAGGCCTAAAGCCACATCAGAAGCCCGGCTAAAGCCGGCTCAATAGGAGCTTGAGGTGCGGCCGGAAACCACCAGCTAAAGCTGGTGGCAAAGACGCAAAGCCCGGCTAAAGCCGGCTCAATGAAATCGAGTCGAGCGGTTCGCGGCGACGTCCTATCGAACGGCGCCGCCAGTTCGGCTACAACATGCATTGCCAGGTCGAACGCCCGAGAAATCCGGGCGGCGCGGAGGCGGCGCAAGCCCGCCTGTGTTCGAGTAAAATGCTGGAAAGTCATTCACGAAAGGGAGAAGAACCAGTGCTGGCGTAAAAACCGTCTCCGCCGGGCTTGCCCCGGTGGAACGACGACTGACAGGCTAGAAACGAATGACCACCAAGCCGTTTTTCCTTTCCGCGAAGCGTCCGCCGCCAGAGGCGGCGGACGCTTCGCGGAAAGGCAGGGGCCGTCGTGGCGAGCGCTTCTAGCCAGCCAGTCAGCGCTCGACGGGGGCAAGCCCCGTCGTGGCGGTAGAATACAACGCGAGGCACAGACGGCCAATGACCAACTCGATGAAAGGAGGAGCGCCATGAGTACGGTCCAGCCGGGTGTTAGCCAGCAGCCAGACGCGGCAGCCAATGGCCGCGAGAACTGGTGGGACTTTCTGCAACGGGCCCGCAAGGAACTGGAGGCAGCGGGGGCGACCTTCCGCCGTGGGTCGGATATTGCCGCCGAGATCGACCAGCTTCGCGGCGAACATGAGCGCGCCGATGCCGTTTACTGGGAGATGGAATGGCAGAAACACCATCCGCAGAGTTGACCCATGCTCGTTTATTTGGACAGCGTGATCGTCATCTATTACCTGGACGCCGTCGACCAGTTTCACCAGTTGGCCGTGCCGCCGGAATGACGCCCTTTCAGGGCTGAATTTACGTGACGGGGCATATACCCAGGTTCCGTTGCGCTACACCCTGGGGCTATCGAATGACGCCCGCACCGGGCTACCAACGCGCCGCCTCGGGCGAACCGACGTTCATTGTACCACCGCGCCAACCCCGCCGCCGCCGTGCGCCAACGCCGGCCCACCGCGTCGGCGTGCAACCATGTGTGACGCGCGGCGCGGAATCGTCGTCGGGGGAATAACGGACCGCCTGTTTTCGAGTAAAATGCTGGAAAGTCATTCGCGAAAGGGAGGAGAACCATGAACCTGACCGAGACGGTCGTCGAGGGGACAATCCAAGCTGACGGGACATTGCTGCTGGACCAGCCGACCAAGCTGCCAGCCGGCCGAGTGCAAGTCATCGTCCAATCCCTGCCCGAGTTGCCGGAAGGCGATCCGTTTTGGGACATGATGAAGTCGATCTGGGCCGGTCAGAAGGCACGCGGTCACGTTCCACGCAGTGCCGAGGAAGTCGAAGCCGAACGGCGGGAAACGAGGGAAAGCTGGGAACAGAGACAAGAGGCGATTGAACGGCTGCAGGCAGAATCGCGCCGGCTCCGGGAGCGGCTGCCATGATGCTATGTCTGGACGCGAATTGCGTGATTTATCTGGTGGAAAAGAATCCGCATTGGGGACCGAAGATCGTGGCTCGCTTGGCGGCGGCGAAAGCCGCCGGGGACACGGTTGCCGTGTGTGACCTTGCGCGTGCCGAGTGTCTCATCGGGCCGCTAAAATCCCAAGACGCACTTGTGTTGGCGGATTACCAGCGATTTTTCTCGAGTTCGGTGGTGCAGATGCTGGCTGTAACGCCCGCGGTCTGCGAGCGAGCCGCCGAGGTTCGCGTGGCGTCCGTCATGAAAATCAAGCTACCCGACGCGTTGCATCTCGCTGCTGCAATCGTCCACGGCTGCGGGTTGTTCCTGACGAACGACGATCAATTGAAGGCATGCGGCGGCATTACCGTGGAAGTGTTGGCATAAAGGTTAAAACAGATGACCGCAGAAGAAAAAGTCCTCCCCGAAGTTCTCTCCCCGACACAAATCCGGGCAAAACTCGAAGAAATGGTCGTCAACGACCTGCTTGGCCCCGCCGAGAGCGCCGAGGAGGAGCTTGACGAACGCTCGGTGCGAGATCGCTACCTGGTCGGCGTGCTGGCCCCACGGAAGCCATCAACACAACCCAAACCGGCTGGCAGCGATGAGGACGACGAGTTCCCGCCCGTGCTGCTTGACGAGCTTGAGGAAGATGGGGCCGAAGGCGAAGAGGACGGCCCGCAAGAATTCTCCGCTCCGTTGCCGAAGGCGACCTTTCCAGTGTCATTCGGAATGACGTTTTGCGTGAGCGGCCAGGTCCAGAAGATCGAGGCCATCGCCCGCTGGGGGCAGTATCTCAAGGTCGAGAGCCAGCATTTGGTGAACGAAAAGTCGGGCAACCCAAAACGTGTCTGGAAGCGGCACCCACGAGGCGGGACAAAGACGATCACGCTGAAGGTTGGCCCCGTAGGGCAATTTGCCGTCGATGCCGAGTGCCCGCAGGTCTTCGTGCAAGGAGGTGGTCCGCCAACGAAACGGCAATTGGATTGTGACGCTGTTCCTGGTCAACGGTCAGGAGGAGCCGAGGATCAACAAGGACTCGATGTGGCTCTTTCAGCCGGAACTGATCGTTCAGGCCACCGATGGCTCGGCCATCTTTTGCAAGAAGGTGAACCGGCAAAACGCCGCCAAGCTCGACCCGCTGACCGCGGCGGAAAACGCAGCGATGGAGATGCTCTATCGAAACTATGTCGAGTTCGCTGTAGGGCATGGGGTGAGCGTGCATGCGGAAACACCGCCCGGCGTGACCGACAAGGCAATTCGCATCAAAACACGAGTCATTCCGGCTTACGAGGTCTGCCGCACGACTCCGCCGACAACCGCCGATGCCAACCGCAACTCGGCATTCGGAAAGCTGGCCGGGTTAGTGATCGACATGAAGGAGTTGGCAGAGGCCGATCCGGCGAACTTGCCGGGGATGCTGGAGCCACTGGTGATCGCCTATGACGACTGGATCACGAACGAGGCGAAGCGGGTGCCCGGTTTGGGGCACCATAAGAATGCCGCCAATGCGGCCCTCGATCGCTGCCGCAACTCACTCAAACGAATCAAAGAAGGCATTGCGCTCCTCGACCCAAAATCGAAAACCTACGATGCCCAGGCGGTCGATGCCTTTCAATTTATGAACCGGGCCATGTGGTGGCAGCGGACGCACTCGATTTACTCCGAGATCATTCGCAGAGACGAACAGGTAAAATTCCAAGACATCGACATCCCCAAAAACCGCTCCTGGTTCCCCTTCCAGATCGCCTTCATCCTGCTGAACATGCCGGGGGTGACGGACCTCAACCATCCCGACCGCAGCGAGCAGCCTGATGCCACCGCCGACTTGCTTTGGTTCCCAACTGGCGGAGGCAAAACCGAAAGCTACTTGGGGCTGGCCGCCTACACGATGGGGCTGAGGCGGCTGCAAGGCGTGGTTGAAGGCCGGTCGGGCGAAGATGGCATTACTGTGTTGATGCGGTACACCTTACGGTTGCTGACCATCCAGCAGTTCCAGCGAGCGACGGCGCTGATGTGCGCCTGCGAGATGATTCGTCGTAGCGAAGCCAAATGGGGAAAGTCGCCCTTTCGGATTGGTCTGTGGGTCGGCCGTCGCACGACGCCCAACACCACCAAGCAAAGCGCCGAGGCAGTCAAGCTCGCCCACGGCCAACGAGACGGTGCGAGTTCCGTTGCCGGTATTGGCACGCCCTTTCAACTGACGTTCTGTCCCTGGTGCGGCAGCAAGATCGAGCGGGGAAAGCAAGACGTGATCGTAGAGGAATTCGCCCAGGGTGCGGGCCGCACCTTCATCTACTGTGGCAACCCAATGGGGCAGCGTTGCCCATTCACAGCCACGGGCGCCCCCAAAGAAGGTCTGCCGGTCTTAGTCGTCGATGAAGAGATTTACCGTCGCCTGCCGACGATGCTGATTGCCACCGTCGATAAGTTCGCCCAGATGCCGTGGAACGGGGCGGTGCAGATGCTCTTTGGCCAGGTGACAGGCCAGTGCGACCGGCACGGCTACATTTCTCCTGAGATCGACGACATCTCTCCGGGCGGCAGCGGCCATCCAAAAACGAAAACCGGTTACGGCCCTGCGAAAGCACTGCCGCACAACCCGCTGCGCCCGCCTGATCTCATCATCCAGGACGAACTTCATCTCATCAGCGGGCCGCTGGGCACGCTTGTGGGTCTATACGAGACGGCCATCGACAAACTCTGCACCTGGGAAGTACACGGCAAGAAGGTTCGACCCAAGGTTATCGCTTCAACGGCAACGATTCGCCGCTCGATGGATCAAGTTCATGCGTTGTTTCTGCGAAAGGTCGATGTGTTTCCGGCGCATGGCCTCGATGTCGAAGACAGTTTCTTTTCGATCCAACGAGCACCGAGCGACCAGATTCCGGGGCGGCGTTACATCGGCATCTGCGCCCCCGGCCGCCGGCTGAAGGCAGCCCTCATTCGTGTTTATGTCGCCTTCCTCTCGTCGGGTCAGGCCCTTTACGAAAAATATGGCTTGGCCGCCGATCCGTGGATGACGCTCGTGGGCTACTTCAATTCGATGCGTGAGCTAGGCGGAATGCGCCGCTTAGTGGATGACGATGTGGCAAGCCGACTGCGAAAGATGGATCGGCGAGGCTTGGCGAAAAGGTTTTTTTCCGGCACCGATTATCTCCAGGAACTCACTTCCCGCATGGCGTCGTCACAGATTCCTCTCACGCTCGATCGGCTCGAAATTCCGTTCGATCCCGTGATGCAGGCCAAGCGAAAGGCGATGGCAAAGAAACAGCAGTTCAGTGGAATGCCGGCCAAGCCGCTCGATGTATTGCTGGCGACAAGCATGATTTCCGTCGGTGTCGATGTGAAGCGGCTGGGCCTGATGGTTGTCGGCGGTCAGCCAAAGACAACTGCTGAATACATCCAGGCAACTAGCCGTGTGGGCCGCAGCCATCCGGGCATCGTCTGCACGGTTTTCAATTGGGCCAGGCCCCGTGATCTGTCGCACTACGAAACCTTCGAGCATTATCACGCCACCTTTTACCAGCACGTCGAGGCTCTTTCGGTGACGCCGTTCTCACCAGGGGCGTTGAGCCGTGGGTTGGCGGCGCTGCTCGTCGCTTGCGTGCGGCTGGAAGGAACCGAATTCAACGGCAATGATAAGGCAACGCTGCTCGCCACGCAGGCCAACCACCAATACGTGCAGGAGGCGATCAAAGTCATCTCCGACCGAGCGCATCTCGTGGGCAAGGACAACAAGGTTGCCAAGTTCGTAAAAGACGAACTGAAGAGGAAGGTTGATTGCTGGCAAGCCGAAGCACAGCGGACGGCGGGTGGCCGTGTGCTTGGCTACCGTGACGTGCGAGACGGCGTGACCGTGAACCTTCTTCATCATCCCGGCTTGAAGCGCTGGGAGGAGTTTACCTGCTTGAACTCGTTGCGGGAGGTTGAGCCAACCGTGAAGCTGATCCTGGACGACCACCATTTGGATGACGACGCCAGCGCAATGGCCGCTCCCATGCCGGAACCTTCGACCGAGGATGAAGAGGGGAGCGACGAGTGAACCCACCGATCACGAAACATGATGTCGGCGATCTGCGCCCCAGCCAAATCCTCACGACATTTGGCGTCGGCTCGATCATCGACCTACCTAACATTGCGGCGATGGTGATGGGGCTGGACGACTGGCCAATCCACTATTCGTCGGAGATCAATGAAGAACGGCTGTTGGTGTCGGTTCAAAATGCCTTGGGCGGCCAGGTGAAGCGGTTGCTAACGCCCCCTCGCACGGAAGAAACAACCGGCGCTCCCAACGCTTTCGATGAGCGTGCCTACATCGGCGTGCCGGTAGCTCCCTTTCCACGTTGGATGGTCTGCCCGGCGTGCCAGTTGCTTGCGCCGCTGAGTTCCGATCTTTTCTCACTCAAGACGGAACCCTATCACCCGGAACGAGCGAGGTACGTCCACACCAGATGCCAAAAGAAACCTGGGAAACCGCCGACCGTGGTGCCGGCTCGTTTTGTCGTTGCCTGCCCTCACGGACATCTCGACGATTTTCCGTGGGTGGAGTTCGTGCATCAGGGCCGCTCGAATTGCCGCTACCGGCTACGGTTGCGTGAAGGCATTTCCGGCGAGGCTGCCGATGTGCTCGTTGTCTGTGAGGTGTGCAATAGCATCCGCAGCATGGCTCATGCCTTTGGCCCCGGTAACGAGCAGAACCTTCCTCCATGCCGTGGTCGCCGACCTCACTTGCGAGACTTCGAGCCGGAAGGCTGCGAGGTCGAACACGTCCGGGCCATGCTCCAAGGCGCATCGAATAGCTGGTTCTCGGTAATCCTATCGGCGCTGTCGATACCAACCTCGGTCGATCAACTTTCACAGTTGGTGGACGATCAATGGGTCACGTTGGAGAAGGCCCAAAGCCAACAGAACATCGAGTTGTTGAGGCAGGTGGGGCAGTTGAACGACTTTGCCAAATTCAGTGACCAGCAGATTTGGGAGGCAGTGCAAAAGAAGCGTTCAGGCGGAGCGCAACAGGCGGGCGAGCCGACCGACCTTAAATCGCCCGAATGGGAAATCTTCTCGAATCCCGCAGCCGCTCCACCAAGCCGCTACTTCAAATTGCGAGTCGTACAACCGCCGCTCGGTTATCGAAAGATTTTCGACAAAATCGTGCTGGTCGAGCGGCTGCGTGAGGTGCGTGCGTTGATTGGCTTCACTCGCATAGAGTCGCCCGGCGATTACGATACGCCGTTTCAAGTGCCCAAGGGGCAACTCGCCCCTCTCTCCCGCACTGAGCCTAAATTCGTGCCTTCGAATGAGATCAACGGTGAAGGCATCTTCTTTGAGTTCTCCGAGGAGACGATGGTCGCTTGGGAGAAAAACCTGGCCGCCCACGACCGTCTCTTTTACGAAGCTCATCAGCGATGGCGGGAGTCTCGCAATCATCCCCTACCGAAAGCGGGCTACCCGTCGATTCGGTACATCCTTCTGCATTCGTTTGCTCATGCGGTGATTCGACAATTGGCCGTCGAGTGCGGCTACACGGCGGCCAGCATTCGAGAACGCATTTATTCCCGAATCGCAGACGAAGGGTCGCCAATGGCTGGCGTGTTACTTTACACGGCGGCACCAGATAGCGAGGGCACGCTTGGTGGACTCGTGAGCCTGGGCGAAACCGACACATTAGGCAGGCATCTCAACCAGGCCCTTGAAGCGATGCGGCTATGTGCATCCGATCCGCTATGCGCCGAACATCATCCCTATCGGGATGGAACTCTTCACGGGGCAGCCTGCCACGCTTGCTTGTTTCTGCCGGAGACCTCTTGCGAGCGTGGCAACAAGTACCTCGATCGTTCGGTTCTCGTGAAGACGCTCGACAAGGAACACTTGGCGTTCTTCGATTGCAACGTGGAGGAAGACGAGCAACAGGATGAGATCGGCTAATGGAACGAGGGCAACAAGTCATCGCCGTTGAAGCGAGCAGCCTGGCGAAGGCATTGCCCTATTCGCTCATGCAAGTCGTAAGCGATGCGGTTGAATCGTGCGACGTTTCGGATTGGCCCGGCTCACGACATCGACTGACCAGCGGAATTGGGCACGCACATTACCGCTGTCTCGTGGGCAACTTTCTCGATTGTTGGAAGTTGCACGCCGCTGAAAGTTCATGCGAAGCCGTGGCGTCGGCACTACGAACCGCTGCTTACGCAGAGAAGTCTCATCAAGACAGCCAAGGGGTCGAGCTAGTTTGGACTGGCCCGGAGGCGGGAGCCGTTCCATGTCGCCGCACTGAGCAGGCATTGCTCCAGTTGATTGACGGTGCGAGCGAGCGGGTAGTGGTGGTGAGCTACGCCGTTTACAACATTCCACGGATTTGCGATTCTCTTGTTCGTGCCGCAGGTCGGGGAGCCAAAATCAACGTGGTCGTAGAGACGCCCGATCGCTTAGAAGGCCAAAACACCTACAGCACGCTCCAGGCCCTTGGTGCCGAGGTCGCAGCGAATTCGAGCGTTTACTATTGGCCGCTCGATAATCGAGCGAAGGACGCAAACGGCAAGAGAGGCATTCTCCATGTCAAGTGCGCCGTTTCCGATGGAGAAACGCTCTTCCTCACGAGCGCCAACCTCACGGAGTACGCATTCACGGTCAACATGGAACTAGGCGTGCTTATCACCGGCGGCGAATTACCGAAGCAGGTCGAGCAGCACTTCGACCGCTTGATTCAGACCGGCGTATTGGCGAGGCCATAAAGAAATTAAGCGATCATCATGCCCGCCGACCTCCCCATCCGTGAACCCAACAAATATGGTTAGTGGTTAGTGGTTAGTGGTTAGTGGTCGGTGGTCGGTGGTTGGTGGTTGGTGGTTGGTGGTTGGTGGTTGGTGGTTGGTGGTTGGTGGTTGGTGATTGGCAGAGTGTCAGCCGTGCCTAAGAATTGAGCAGCGCCGCCGGGCGGCTGTCGCGACCCGCTCGCCAGCGCACGGTCGGTGTAAATTTGCACCGACCGATGGAACACGGCGTTTTTGCCAATCGCTTACACTGACAGAGGGGTTTTTTGGCGGCTGCTCAAATGATGTGCATGGTGGTCATCTGGCTGCATGTTCTTTGAGCAATTCTTTTGTCGTGCGGCGAACCAGCCGCCGGCGTTCGTCGAGCCGCGGTGAGAAGTCGAAAAGATCCGGTCCCAAGCCAACGGCGCGGTAGAACATAGGGAGCCAAGCAGGCGGACGACTGCAACCGGTCCAACCCAAGCCAGTCGCGAGAGAACAAAGGATGTCTTGGTGCCGAGCGGATGCCGCCGGCTTGCCCGGCGGGGGTTCGCGTTGGCAGCCTACGGAACGACGCGCCCGACAGCCGCTTCCGCCAGCAGGCCGCCGCTTCCCGGTCAGCCTCCCCGCTTGCGGAGCAAGCGGGCTACGTAGCCCGCTCGCTCCGCGAGCGGATCGGCGATCGGGAGGCGAACGGTGGTGGTTGGCAAAGCTTCAGCCGTGCCTAAGAATTGAGCAGCGGCCTAGCGTGGACGCCGGTGCCGATCGGCTGGCGCAAATTTGCGACAGCCGACGAAACACGAGGTTTTTGCCCATCGATTAAACGGACAGAGGGGTTTTTGCGGCTGCTTAAATGATGGGCATAGTGGTCATCTGGCTGCATGTTCTTTGAGCACTTCTTTTGTCGTGCGGCGAAGCAGCGTCGCCGGCGTTCGTCGAGCCGCGGTGAGAAGTCGAAAAGATCCGGTCCCAAGCCAACGGCGCGGTAGAACAACGGAAACGATGCGGAGCAAGCTCGCCGCAGATCCATGCCAAGCCAGCCGCGCGGTAGAACGAGAGGAATGACAGTGCAACATGCCAAGCCAGCGGCGCGGTAGAACGAAAGGAACGACAGAAAGATTACCAGACAGAAAAATGAGCGATGGCGACCGCCAATCCAAAATCCCGAAATCGAAAATCCAAAATCAGCCGCACCCCCCAGATTTACCGTTGCGGCCACGGTTTCGAAGGCTGAGTTGGCCTTGCCGCAACCTGGGTGGCGCAATGGCTTTAGGGCAAGGATTCTGCTGAGACGATTTTTGTTTTTGACAACGGTCATTGTTTTTCCGCAACGGTAATTCGCCGACGGCAAGGCGGCCGCACCGCCCGCCGTTCGGCTGCTGAGAACACATCGCCTGGCGATGATGAGCACGAGGGCGGCGGTCCGACGCCGGCCCCTTCGTGACGAGTTGGGCAGCGCGACGCTCAAGCGTCGCCGCGGGTCTTTGACAACTTACTGCGGGCTTAAAAGCTTTTATAAGCGAACGTTGATGCGTTCGCGCGTGGCCGTAAAGGCATGTCGCGATTGGTGTTGCCGCTAGGCCATGACGCTGAATGCTTTTGTTTTTCGGCGTGGTTCAAAGCAGGGTAACACTTCCCGTTGGAGTTCTGCCAGCACCTCCTGCCGGAAGTACCTGCCGCTGCGTTGGTTACGTCCTGACGCGGCCCACGCAGGGCGGCGAAAGCTGTTACCCTGAGATTCCTTGATT
>DATLUO010000071.1 GCA_035533075.1 Pirellulales bacterium
TGGTCAATCCAAAATCCAAAATCCAAAATCCAAAATTACGACGATGGTGGGCCGGCGCTCGCAAGCTCGCTCGCTCCCACCCTACGGTCACCCTGAACAGCCAGCGACGCAAGCGATGCCCCAATTCGTACTTATCGACCCGTCGATCGCCGCGCTGGGCGGACACCACTACGAATACGCGGTGCGGGTTTTGCGCGCGGCGGAGCAGGCCGGTTATACGCCCGTTCTGGCAGCGAACCGCGCGTTTCTCGGGACCGGGCCGCTTCCGTGCCGCGTGCTGCCGGCATTTCGCTACGGTTTTTTCGGGCCTCCGCCGCCGCGGACCGCCGGCGATTTGCTCAGAAAGCTGACCCATCGCGACCGCTCGACGCCACAAGGCCCGTCTCGCCGGGCAAGCACTCGCGCGTCTCAATTGCACGGCCTTCTGCTGCGATCGGCCACATCGGCATGGCACAGAACCGCCTTTTGGCGCCAGCGTCGCGCCTTCGCCCGCGATAGTATCCGGATGTTCCAGGGAATTCGTTTGGCCGAGGGCGACCGCGTTTTTTTACCGACGCTGTCGTCGGCCGAGATGCTTGGTTTGCTACCACTCTTTGGCGCCAACCCCGAGACGGCCAACGCCGCTTGGCATTTGCTCTTTCGTCGCGACGTCACCGGTGGCCGGGAGGGGTCGCAGCAACGCCTGCGGGCCGCCTTTCGCGAGTTTCACGAAGGACTCCGCGGCCAGACGGTCTCTTTCCACACCGACACCGACCCGCTGACCGCCGACTACAACCGCCTCGGCGTGGCCTGTTTCCAAACGCTGCCGATTCCCGCGGCCGATGGTTCGCATAATCCAAAATCCAAAATCCAAAATCCAAAATCCAAAATCCACGTGGTCTATCTGGGCGACGCGCGGCTCGAAAAGGGCTACCAGTGGCTGCCACGGCTCGTGGAAGGCGCCGTGGCCGCCGGGCTGCCGGTCCGCTTCACTTTTCAATCGAACTGCAGCCTGGCCGCTGCCGAGCCGGCCGTAACCGCTGCCCGACAACGCCTGGCCGCGCTGCCGCCGCACTATGGCGTCACGCTCGTCAACAGCCCGTTATCGAGCGAGGCCTATCGCGCCTTGCTGCTCTCCGCGGACGTCGTAATCCTGCCTTACGACCGCGAAGCGTATCGGGCACGCAGCTCGGGCATTTTTGCCGAAGCACTGGCGGCCGGCATCCCAACGCTCGTGCCAGCAGGCACCTGGATGGCGAGTCAACTCGCCCCTGTGCGCCAACTTGCCGAACTTGCCTTCGCCGACCCTGCCGACCTGACGAAACATCTGGCACACGTTCTCGGGCACTATGACTTGTACCGCAGAGCCACCCAAGAGTGTTCCCTCGGCTGGTCGGCGCTGCACTGTGCCGAAGGGGTTATTCAACGCTTGATGGCCTTGCCCACTCCGCGACAATCGCCTAGTATCCCGCGCCGGAGGCGGGATTGTGGGTTGGAACGGTAGGTTGCGACGAGCGAGCGGATGCCGCCCGCTTGCCGGGCGGAGGCTCACGTTCGCAGTCTACAGAACGACGGGCCCAACGACCCCTTCCGGTAGGGGCGCCGCGTCCGCTTGCGGAGCAAGCGGGCTACGTAGCCCGCTCGCTCCGCGAGCGGATCGGCCGTCGGAAAACGGCGGCCCGCTACGACTGAGAATCTGGGAAGCGCCCGACTTGGAAACCAGCGTCAGCAACCGCGGGGCAAGCCCGCGGCATGGCATGCCGCCACACGTACCAGGGGAACAAAAAACTGAATACGGTCTCAGCCATGTCTCGAAAGTTCGTCATCCTCAGCAACGGGCTGCGCGACCAATGCGGGCACTATTATGAGACCTCGATCAGCCTGGCCGAGGCCGCACGGCGCTGCGGCTGGCGACCCGTGCTGGCCGCGCATGTCGATTGCCCGGCGTCGTTGTTGCCCGATTGGCTCGAAAGCTACCCGATCTTTTGCACCGATCACTGGATGTCGGGTCCGCCGGCGGAGCCGCCCGACCTGGCGGGAATCCGCACGGACCCCTATTCCGGCGAGCGAGCGACCGCCGCGGCGACGATTCGCGATTTCCTCGCCAGCCGCTTCACGGGGTGGCGTAGCCCGCTTGCTCCGCAAGCGGAACCCGCGTCACCAGCCCAAGAACTTCGCAATACAGGGGAAGAGCCAAATGCGCGGCGGGCTGGTTCCGCTCACGGAGTGAGCGGGCTACGGCGGGCCTTCGACCGCTATCGGGCCGCCTTTGAACGCGCCGTCCGCCTGATCGACCGCCTGGTGTTCTATTTTCTGCCGCCCGTGCTTTACGCGACCCTGAAAAAAGCCGTGGCCTGGAGCGTGCCGCCGATTTTGCTCCCTGAATTGCAGTCGAAGATCGCCGCGAAGCTCGCTGCCAAGTTCCGACATGCTCCTGGTGCGCCGCAACCGTCCGTGATCGACTTTGGCCCGTGTGGCGCCGAAACCGCAAAGGCACTCGAAAACCCGGCGGACCGCGACGACGTGGGTGCGGCGCTCGTCAAGCTGCGAGCCTGCAACATGGCCCACGAAGTCGAATACGCGATGATTTTCAAGCGCGACCTGGAGCGGTTTCTGGCCATGGCGGAGATTGGGGCCGGCGATCACGTGTTTTTGGGCACGGCCCATCCCCGCGAGCTGCTGGCCGTCTGGCTGATCTGCCGGCGACTCACGGCCGATCGTTCGCCGACGTTTCACTTCGAGTTCCGCCATCCCCTGTTTCCGCCGGGCGAAACCGGAAATCTCGATTCGTCGCCCTACACGCGGCTGCACCGCATCTTCTTTTCGTTTTATGAAAAAGCCGTAGGGTGGAAAAAGCGAGCTTGCGAGCGCCGGCCTACCACAACCGACGTCAATAACGGTGGGCCGGCGCTCGCAAGCTCGCTTTTTCCACCCTACATCCGGTTCTACACCGACACCGAAGAACTTTCGCGCGATTTCGGCCACTTGAGCCAGCAGCCCTTTGACGTGTTGCCGATTCCCTTCCGCGGTGAGTTGATTGCGCCGCCGCCCGCGCCACAAAAGGGGACAGGTCCATTTTGTGCGCAGCACCCATCGGGCCGTTCCGGCAAAACGGACCTGTC
>DATLUO010000072.1 GCA_035533075.1 Pirellulales bacterium
CGGCGCCCCGCCGCACGGCGGCATCGCCTTGGGCATCGACCGCTTTGTGATGCTGTTTGGCGGACTCGACAACATTCGCGATTGCATCGCCTTCCCCAAGACTCAGAAAGCGACCGACCTGATGACCGAGGCCCCCAGCCCGGTTGACGCGCGACAGCTCCGGGACCTGAAAATCCGCATCGAGAAAGAAGCGTAGGGTGAAACCAGGCCCGAGCCACAATTTGCAATTTGCAATTTGCAATTCGCAATTTGCAATAGTCGGTTCGGGTCCAATCCCAGGCCGCGGCAACGATTTCAAATTGCAAATTGCGAATTGCAAATTTGTCATTGGCGCGGTGGACCGTCGCGTCTCCGTAGGGCGGGACCAATGAACGGCTTCCGCGCATCAGGCGTCAGGCGTCCGGCTCAGGACAAGCAACATGGCGCCTGACGCCCGATGCCTGAAACCTGACGCCTAACCAATCCAAAATCCAAAATCCAAAATGTCCCTGACCACCTTCCGCATTGGCGTTCCCAGCAAGGGCCGGCTTTCCGAGCTGGCCGCCGAGCTGCTCAAAGAGGCCGGGCTGAGCTTCCGGCGTTCGGAGCGGAGC
The DNA here is from genome assembly GCA_035533075.1 of Pirellulales bacterium. NCBI lineage: Bacteria > Pseudomonadati > Planctomycetota > Planctomycetia > Pirellulales > Pirellulales bacterium. Next base: position 594 of record DATLUO010000072.1, read on the forward strand.
CTGTTCGCGCGTTGCCGCGACGTTCCCATCGACGTCACCTTTCTGCGCACCGACGATATTCCCGTCCTCTGTGCCGAGGGCGCCATCGACATGGGCATCACCGGCAGCGATCTGATCGCCGAGAGTGGGGCCGACGTCGCCGAGCGGCTCGATTTGGGCGTGGGCCAATGCCGCCTGGCCGTGTGCGTGCCCGAAGACAGCCCGATCCGGAAACCGAGCGAGCTCCACGGCTGCCGCATCGCCACCAGCTTCCCGCGCAACACCGAGGCTTATCTCGAGCGGCACGGCGCGACGGCCCACCTGGTGACGCTGTCGGGTTCCGTGGAAGTGATGGTGGCGCTGGGCGTGGCCGAGGCGATCGTCGATCTGGTCGAGACGGGCAGCACGCTGGCGGCCAATCAGCTTCGGATTCTGGACGAGATCGGCCGCTATCAAACGGTGCTGATTCAGGGCCGGAACTGCCGCCAGACCGAGTTGGCAGACCGCGTGGTGCGGCGGCTGGAAGGCGTGGTGATCGCGCGAAGCTGGTCGCTGTTGGAATACAACGTGCCGCGCAGCAAACTGGCCGAAGCCGAGAAGATCACGCCGGGCTTCAACTCGCCCACGATCAGCGCCTTGGAAGACCGCGACTGGTGCGCCATCCGCGTGATGGTGCGGCGCAGCGAAGTGATCGCCATCATGGAGCGGCTGGAGACGCTGGGCGCGAGCGCGATTCTGGAGACGCAGATCACCAACTGTCGTCTGTAGGGTGGGAGCGAGCGAGCTTGCGAGCGCCGGCCCACCGCAATCGACGTCGCCAACGGTGGGCACGACGGTCCGCCAGCAACTTTGGGGCCAGTGTACGCGCGGAGGTGGCATCAACCGCCTTGGCTATGCCGCATCGGCGTGTCGAACCGACGAGGGTGAGACTCCAGTAGCGCATCATTTTCAATTCAGAGATTTTGCAAGCGTTACTGCGGCGCGGTAGCATGCTGGGATGCCGCCCCCTTATTACAAGCGGATCTGGCCCTTCACGTGGATGGAAAGCCCTTATTTCGTCTATTTCGCTCCGAACTTATTTTGGCTCTCGAATGCGGTGGTCGCTTGGGAGCGCAGTAAGGCTATCGCTATCGTTTTTCTGCTGTGCGTTTGCGCGAGCATTCCAATGGCGATCGAGGCTCGTCGCGGCAGGTCGTGGCGGTACTGGTTGTGGGCAAGCGTTTATCTGTCAAGCCTGGCGGCAGGCATCGCGGGGAACATCGCAATGACGGTAGCTGATCACTGGAAATGATCGCCTTATCCTGGAGCTCGAGCATGTTGACGATTGCGGGGCGTCCCCATTCCACTCGTGATTTCTGCGACGGCATCTCGCGACGCGATGTGCTGCGGATCGGCACCCTCGCCGCGATGGGAGCGGCCGGCGGGTGGACGTTGCCGGATCTGCTGCGGGCGGATGTGCCAGACAGCGAGGCCAACGCCGTGTTTGGCCGGTCGACGGGAGGCCGCGGCGACGGCGCGTTTCCCCAAGTGCGGAAGGTGAGCTTGGTGGAGCTCGGCACGCACGTCGAAACGGCCATCGCCATCGGCGGCTGGCACGACGGCGAACAGACGAGGCGGCGGCCCCAAACGAGTCCCGATGATCTTGGCCTCCTGTTTCCCAGAAAGAAGTTTCTCGACCGGTGGGTCGGCCCGCTTCTTTCCGTCAAGCGTTTCTTGAAATCCGCCTTCCACGAGTCGTTGACGAATCAACGGCGTGCATCGCGCGGATGACCGCGATCTCGTCGATGCAGTCGCCCACATTGGCGAACAGCTCGCTCACCTCGATGCCGCTCTGGCCGTACTTGTTGAACTTGAACGGCGAGGGGAAAGCCGCGCCAGTTTTGCGTTCCGTCCGCAAGTTCTCGGTGGGCAGGTTTTGCCCGGCGTATTTCGCCAGCGAGGGCCTTGGATCGAAGGTATCGACATGGTTCGGCCCGCCGTTCATGAAGAGGTGAATTACGTGCTTGGCACGGACGGGGAAATGCGGCTGCTTGGGTGCCATCGGGTTGGCATAGCTCGTAGCCGCCTCCGTCGGCGTCAGCCAGCCTTCAGCCGAAAGGACACCGGCCAGGCCCAGCAGGCCCAGGCCCATGCCCGATCGCGCCCAGCAGGCCCAGGCCCATGCCCGATCGCGCGAGCAACTCGCGGCGCGAAAAACACGAACGACAATCGGTGTGATGCATTTGGTCGGGGATTTTTTAGCGTGCCTTTGGCGAATACCTGATTCTATACCGCGAATGATAGACAGCGAACCCTGAATCCCGGCAGTTGACCGAACCCTAACAAGGGCGGCGACGTTTTTTGTAAAGGGCGCGGACCGCCTCAATCGCGGCTGCCGGACGACGCGGCACTGCCGCCCAGCTTCCGCCGACCGGCGCGAGTGACGCCGCCACCGACGGATCCTTTTCCAAGCTCACCGGGCGCGCCCAGGCTGCTCGGCTCGGCACGAATCAGAGTTGGGCCGCCCCCGCCCATGCCGCTCGCCTGCGAACCTGTTTGCCCGCCGACTGCCCCGTAGGGACCGAATCCGTAGGAGAATCCGCCCCCGCTGCCGGTGCGAGGACCGTATCCGTAGGGATTGTTGTATCCATATCCGCCGTAACCGAAGCCGCTGCCGTAGCCATAGCGATTTCCAAACGGCGAGCCGGACTTGAACCAGTCGGATTGCTGCTCCTCCGCCGCGCGACGAATTCCCGTGTGCCGACGCTCTTCTTGCCGGCGCGGAATGCCGCCCACCGCGAAAGTCTCGCTGGCTTCCCCCGGCTCGCTGATTTCGTCGGTGGCCAATTCGGCCTGCCCGCCTTCGGACGTTTGCAGCCGTCGTTGGCCAACCTGGTAACCTCGGTAAGTGGCGAAGCGTCGGTCGAACTCGGCTGACCTCGGGGCCTTCTGGGGCGAATAGGGCACCCAGCGTCCGTTTTCCCATACCAACCAGCGGTTCTCGCGCGAGAGGAACCACCAACGGCCGCCTTGAAAGCGGGGGGGCGCCGTCTCGCGGCGCCGCGGTTCGGTACCCAAAGGCACGCCGGGAGCAGCCGACTCGTCGCGGTTTGCGGTACTCGCAGTTGCCGCAACCTTATCGGCCCAGACGGTCGGCCCGCCGGCGAAAACGGCCAGCCCGCTCCAAATCAACGACGTTACCGCTTTGTTCATCGGCCGATGTCCTGTTGCCCCACCCTACACACAATACTCCACGGTATTATACTTCACGCGGCCGCCGCTGAACTGTCAGATTCTGACAGTTCACCAAAGGTGGGGGGATCGGCGTTGGGCGAGGCCGCAAGGCCCCAGGCTGCGAAGATTTAATGATGGTAGCGATTATTCGCGGCCGACAAGCTTTGATGGCTGTTCCGGTTTTTCCGGCAGGGTGACACTGTTTCGATTGGCTGGCCAGCATGCTGCAAGTGATTCAACGGGACCGCTGGGCGTGCCTGTTGGCCATGGGCATGTTGTGGCTGGCGTCAGCAGCCCGCGCAGCCCAACCGCGCGAAGCACCGCTTCCACCGCCGCCTCGCATCACCGAAGAGCAGGAAGCAGCGCCCACCAGCCCAGAATCGGTCCTGACGGGGGCCGTCGCTCTGCCCGACGGCCTGCGTAACCGCCAAGTGACACCGATCGACCTGGCCACGGCCCTCGATCTGGCCGGTGTGCGGAATCCGCAGATTCTGCTGGCGCGCGAGCAAGTCAGGACGAGCGATCTCGCCAGGCAGTTCGCCGCGGCCCAGATACTGCCGAATCTGAACGCGGGCACGAACTTTGATAGTCACAGCGGAAACCTGCAACAGTCGGATGGGCATATTCTCAACGTCAGCCGCAGCGACAATTTTCTGGGGCTGGGTGCCAACGCCATCGCGCCGGGAACCGTGAACGTGCCCGGAGTGATGTGGAACCAGAACATCGCCCAAGGCGTCGTGACCTACCTCGTGTCGCGGCAGACGGTCCGCCAGCAGCGGTTTGTGAGCGAGGCCACGCGCAACGACGTGCTCCGGCGAGTGGCGGTGGCCTATGTCGACTTGCTCCGTGCCGCCGGGCGACGCGCAATTGTGCTGAAAGTCCGAGACGACGCGGCCGAAATCGCCCGGCTCACAGCGGAGTACGCTTCGACCGGCAAGGGGCGGCCGGCCGACGCCGACCGCGCGGCCACCGAGCTGGCGCGGCGCGAGGCCGAACTGCTCGAACTGGAAGGCGAGCTGATGATCGCCTCCAGCCGGCTGGCGCAACTACTTAACCTCGATCCGTCGGTCGAGCTGCGGCCCGCCGAGTCGTGGGTGGTGCCGACGCCGATCGTGCCCGACGCGGTGACGCTGCCGCAGTTGCTGGGGCTGGCTTACCTCCGGCGTCCTGAGCTGTCGGCCGACCGCGTGGCGATCGAAACGGCCATCCTCAGCCTCCGCGGCGCCCAGGTATTGCCTTTTTCGCCGACCACGCTCATCGGCTACAGTGCGGGCACGTTGGGCGGCGGCAGCAACCTGGTGTCGCCGCGCTTCGGCGACTACCGCGGCCGCGCCGATTTCGACGTGTTGGCCTATTGGACGCTGCAAAGCATGGGCATCGGCAACAAGGTGCAGATCGACATCGCCCGCAGCCGCATTCGCCAGAGCGATTTGCGGCGATTGCAAACGCTGAACCTGGTGCGCGAGCAGGTGGCCGCGGCCTACGACCGCGCCCAGGTGCGGTTTGCTTCGATCGACACGGCCGAAAGCGCCGTGCGGGCCGGCCTCGACGCCTTCAACGAAGACCTGCTCCGCGTGCGAAACAACGAAGGTCTGCCGATCGAAGTGCTCGACAGCCTGCGGCTGCTGGGTCGCGGCCGGCTGGAATACCTGGAGGCCATCGCGGAATACAATCGAGCCCAGTTCGAACTCTATGTCGCCCTGGGTCAGCCGCCGGCACGCGCGCTGAACGAGCCGCCCCCTGGCACCAACGGCGCCGGGAAGCCCGCTCCCAAACCGCCTTCGCCCGCGGAATTGGCGGCGAAGATCAACAAGGCCGATCGAGTTTCGTCGGCGTACCTGCCGCTGAAACATTGGAACGCCCAGGCGGGCCACCCGCAAGCGGGTGCCCGGCGTGAGCCTCCAGGTAGTTCCGCGGGCACCGTCATGGCCCCGCACGACCGGGCTAACTCGTCCAAGGTGCGGCAGATGTCCTTCACTTCGGCCCAGCGAACTGGCAGCGCCCAGGGCGAACGTTTGCCGGCGTTTCCCCAGCCGCCGCCCGACGACGAAATCCAACGGCTGCCGCCGCCGGAATTCGACACGGAAAGCACAGCCTCGACGCGCGTGCGTGCGGAAACGGTCGACGCTCCGCCCGCCTTGGCCAAATCGGAAAATGAATTCCTGATCGACCTGCCGACCACGTTGCGGCTGATTATGTCGGCGAACCCGACCGTGGCCGAGGCCCGCGAGTTGGTGCGCGAAACCCTGGCCTTGCACACCAAGGCCCGCGCCATGCTCATTCCCAGCTTGAACGCCGGGCTGATGTACCACAATCACCAAGGCAACTTCCAGGCATCGGACGGCCAGATCAAAGACAACTATACCAGCTCGCTTTATTTCGGCGGCGGCACGCGGGCGGTGGCCGCCGAGAGCCCGGCCATTCCCATGGTCCGCATTTTCAGCCACCTGGGCGATGCCATCTATGAACCGCTGGCGGTGCGGCAGCAGGTTTTCACCCGGCAGTACGATTCGCGGGCCACGGCCAACACGTTGCTCTTGGAAGGCGTCATTCGCTACTTCGAGCTGCTGGCCGCCGAGGCGCGGATGGAGGCCATCAAGCAGAGCCAGCGCGAGCTGGCCGAGATCGTCCGCATTACCACCCACTACGCGGTCACCGGCATCGGCCGGCAGAGCGACGCGGACCGGGCCGAGGCCGAAGCCTACCTGATGCACACCGACGTGCAGCGGGCCGAGGAACGCGTGGGACTGGCTTCGGCGCGGCTGGCGGCGCTGCTGAGTCTCGACACGGCCACGCGATTGAAGACCACTCAGGGACCAATTCCGGGACTGGAGATCGTCGATCCAAACGTCGACTTGCCGCAACTGTTGCGGACCGCCGAGCGGCGGCGGCCGGAGTTGGCGGCAGGATCGGCCAGTATCAACCACGCTCGCACGCGGGTGCGTCAGGAGCAGACGCGGCCGCTGTTTCCGCTGGTGATGCTGGGCTACAGCTCGGCTTCGTACGGCGGAGGGGGCGTGTTGTTTCCGCCGCAGCTTTCCACCTTTGGGGGCAGACAAGACTTCGACGTGATGGCTTTGTGGACGCTGCAAAACATGGGCGTCGGCAACGTCGCCACCGTCGCTGAGCGCCGCGCCCAGCTCAATCAGGCGGTCGCCGAGCGCACGCGGACGCTAAACGACATTCGCCAGGAAGTCGTGGCCGCCTACGCCCTCGTTCAGGGTGAGCGGACCCAGATCGCCATCACGCAACGGCAGACGGCCGACAGCGAGCAGGGATTCCGCGAAGAGCTGGAACGCCTGATGGGCGCCGACGCGCTGCCGATCGAAGTGCTGAACAGCATCAAGCAGCTTGCCATGTCGCGGCAGGAACTGGTGGAGGCCGTGACCGGCTATAACAAGGCCCAGTTCCGGCTGTACGTGGCGATCGGCTTTTCGCCCGTCCGGGCGGTGCGCCAAAAGAAGTGAGCGGGAGAGACGGAGCGACGAAGACAGGGGCGCAGAATTGGGGGTGGGAGAAACAGCCGCGGCATCTTACACTCCGTCGCCCTTTTTCCGTCTCGCCTTTTCACGCCGTGCGACGTGGGCTTACTTTTCCGGCGAGTCGCTATTTCCTCTTCGACGATTTCTTCTTGGGAGGGACCTTACCGCCTTTTTTCCGGGCTTTCGAGAGGCCGATGGCGATCGCCTGTTTGCGGCTTTGGGCCTTGCTTTTTTTGCCGCGGCGTTGCGTTCCGTTCTTCGTCTTGCTGACCGCCTTTTTCACTTCGCTCTTCGCTTTGGCACCGTACTTCGCCATGAAAACATCTCCTGCTTGCTGAATCGGCAGCAGCTCCACACAAGTTCGCAAATCTGCATAGTGCAAGCAGCATGCCGGACCGCACGGCACCCCGCGGGCTTTTCGTCGCAACGGCAGTCCCTGAAAGCACTTGCGGCGATCGTGCAGACGGACGAACCCGCACCGGACGCAGCCAGTTCGGCTGCGCGCAGCCAAAGTGCCGTCGCCAGTTCGGCCGCGCGCGGCTGCGGGCTTCGCCGCTTTCCATGGATCGCCTTGGGCGGCTTCGGATCGTTGAGAAGCGCACGCTGCTGCCCGACAGCAGCTTTTGTGGGGTTCGGATAGGAGAGATTCGAGCGCCGATCAAAGAAGACGAGCGAGCACTCCAGGGAGGTCACCTCGGCGCTTTCGCCAAAAGACAACGTTTCGAAGGGCGGAACGCCGTCCTTGCCCGGGCTGAAGCGGCCGTAAATCCGGCGGGTGTACCGTGCGTTCATTCCACGGCCCGCTTCCCTAGGGGCTGCGTCCCACGCTGCGGCGCATTGCGGCCAACTTTGCCTCGCTCTGTGGCACTTCCAACAGGACAAAGACCAGCGGCTCTCGCCGCGGACCGCGCGCACCTACATGCAGCTCGCCCGCAACTGGTCGCGGCTGACCGCGCAGCGCCGCGAGGTCTTCTCGTCGCAACTCCAGGCTCTGAAAGCACTTGCGGCGATCGTGCAGACGGACGAACCGGAGCCGGACACAGCCAGTTTGGCAGCACGCTGCCAAAGTGCCGTCGCCAGTTCGGCCGCGCGCGGCCAAAGTGCCGTCGCCGGTCCGGCCGCGCGCGGCCAAAGTGCGGGCCGCAAGCGCAGGCGGTTAGCGGTTAGTGGTTAGCGGTTAGTGGTTAGCGGTTAGTGGTTAGTGGTTAGTGGTTAGTGGTTGGCCTCGGGGCCGTTCGTCCGCGATGCCCTGCGCCTGGTCCAACCGCAGCCACCGCTGGGCGGTGGCGGCGGCCGGCGCCGCGATGGCGCACGTCGTGGCGGCCGGGCACGCGCTCGACCAGGCGCGCGATCTATGCGAAGAAGAGGGCTGGCTGCGCTGGTCGCGGACGAATTTCGAGGGGTCGGTCCGCACGGTGCAGCGCTATATGAGGGTCGCGCGCCACTTGCCCGCCAGCGCCATCGATGCGACGCGCGTGTCGCATCGGTCGCAGACGGCGCTCTTGCGCGCCCTCCGCGGCGTGGTACTTGCCATCGGAACAAAACAACTGAATGCGGTCTTACCGGCAAGTTCGTCGATTCTTGACGATTTTGCACATGCCAGGGTGGGGCCAGCGGGCTTGCGAGCGCCGGCCCACCAGCGCCCCAATTTTGGATTTTGGATTTTGGATTCTGCCAATCGAAAATCCAAAATCCAAAATCCAAAATCAGCGTGGGCCGGCGCTCGCAAGCTCGCTCGCTCCCACCCTACGCCAGGTCGCGGTCTTCGAACATCAAGAGCGCGGCCAGCATGGCGATGGTGATGTAGATCGCCGAATAGATAAACGCATGCCCCAGGTATTCCAGCGGAATCGTGATGTCGGCCGCGATCGACGTGTCGGCGTTGAAATACTCCAAAGCCGGAAGAATCGTCGCCAATAGACGCCCGACAAACGTCACCAGCGGCATCTGTCCTACCGACGATTGCACCAGTAGCGGGGCCAGGTGCCCCAGCACGTAAATGGCAAAACAGGTCATCAGGTTGGGCAGCATCGGCCAGCGGGTCGAAATGGCGATGGCGATCGACGTGAGCACGGCTGTCTCGAAAAAGGCCAGCACCAGGCCCGGCGAAACCTGCACCACCTCGGCACGCTTTTGCTCGGCCGTCGGAGTGGGGTTTGAGGTCTCGCGAGCGTCGTATTTGACCTTGTAGCTTACCCCCTCCAGAAAGATCACGCCCAAGATCACGAACATGCTGAACGCCGGAGCGAGCACTCCCAAAAACTTGCCGAACACGAACTGCCGCCGCCCGATCGGTTTCGACAACAACGTCAGGGCGGTGCGGCCTTCCAGCTCGTCGGCGATCGTCACGCTGGCCGTGAACACTGACAGACCGATCGTAAACAGCGTAATCAGCTTCAGGCCCGTGTCTTTCACCATCTTCACGTCCTCGCCGAACGTGTTGTAAGGCAAAAACACGAACAGCCACAGCAGCATGGCGCCGAACACCAGTTCCACCCAGAACAGCGGATGCGCCCAGCCTTCCTTGGCCGTCGTGCGGGCAATGGCCATCACTTTGGGGAACAGCAGCCGTGCGATGCCATAGAAAGCGAACAGCGCGCCCAGGGCCAATGTGCCCACGATGACGATCTGCAACGCCGGGTCGAGGCGGTTCCAAAGTTTCCAAACGTCCGCGGGAATGAGGTTCGCTAGCTGCATGAATCTGTGGTGATCGAGTTGACCAAATTGAACGTGAAACGCCTGGCTAATGCCTTACTGAAAAGCCGCTGAAATCGCCGCCGGCCGGCCGCGTGCGCACGTGGACGCCGCCGATATACCGCTCGAGCCGCTCGGCGACGGCGTCGAGAAAGCGGTCGAGCTCGGCGGGTTCGCCCTCGGCGACAAGCTGTACGCGACCGTCCGGCAGATTCTCGACATAGCCTGAAACATCAAACTCCTGGGCCAGTTCTCGCGTGGTATAGCGAAACCCGACCCCCTGTACCCGTCCCGAATAATGAACCTCACGCCGCTCGTGTTCGCTCATTTACGCAACCGGCCGCCCTTGGTTCGCCCAAAAATCGCCCAATCGCCGCCGTCCGCTGCCCCCAACCCCTCATTCGCTCAAAATGTCGTCCAGACGCGAGATGCCGACAATTTCGCGGCGGCTGACCCACGTCCAGCGGCGGTTGGCGTTAATGCCGTGACCGCGCGCGGCCAGCACGTATTTTTCGCGGGTGGTTGCCGTGTCGCGCAGGTCATGCACGTCGGCGTCCGACAACAGCAAAAACTCGCCCTGGCTTTCCACCAGCCGGCCCAAGTAGACGTAAGGGCTACTCAGGTCGAGGACGACCGTCTGCCCGAACAGGTGCTCGAACTGGGGTGGCGAATCGAGGGCCATGCTCCAGAATAACCTCTCGCGACTGCGGGAGCAATTCACCACGCTTGACGCCAACCGCGGTTTTCCCTACCCTCCCGCCGCCATGCGCTGCCGCCAAGCCGTCCTGATTCTGCTGTTCGCCCTCACCGCCGATCCGGCCAGCCGCCGGGCCGCCGCCGAGCCGCTGCAACTCTCGCCCATCGACGGCGTCGTTCTGCTGCGGAACGGCCAGGTGCTGTCGGGCAAGATCGCCCGTGCCGGCGACTATTATTATGTCTCGCTGCCGCGCGGCGAGATACGGTTGAAGGCGAACGAGGTGGAAAAGGTGGCCCGGCGGGTGGAAGAGCTGTACGAAGAGAAGCAAGCCCGGCTCCGCCCCGGCGAATTGCGAGACCATCTCGATCTGGCCGAATGGTGCGTGGAGCAGAAGCTGGTCGAGCAAGGCTCGCGGCAGCTTGCGTTGGCCATGTCGCTCGACCCGCGGCACCCCCGCATCGGGCTGATTCAGCGCCGGCTGGAGTTGGCCCAGCGGCGCGACGTGGAACCGGCCCCCGCTCGTCCCGTCGCCGACTCCGGACCCTCGAACGAAGAGCTCGACCGGCTGGTCCGCGGCCTACCGAGTCATGCCGTCGAGACGTTTACCTCGACCGTCCAGCCGCTGCTGGTGAACACCTGCACGACTTCGGGCTGCCACGGTCCCCGGTCGCAGGGCAAGCTGCGGCTGTTCCGGCTTTCGCTGGGCGAACCGGTGAACCGCCGACGGACGCAGCGAAACCTGTACGCGGTGTGGCAGGTGGTCGATGCCGACCGACCGGCCGAAAGCCCCCTTTTGCGGCAGCCGACCCGGCCGCACGGCAAACTGCGCGGGCCGATTTTCTCCGGGCGCGAAGCCTCCCAATATCGCCAGCTTGTGGCCTGGGTCTACGACGCCACCCGGCAACGCAAACCCGCCGAACCCAAGGACGACGAGCAATCGCCGCCTGAACCCGTTGCTGGCTCGCAGGGACGTGCGAAAAAGAAAAGCGAGGCCAACAAGCCAACCGCCTCTAAACCCGACGCGGAAATCACGCTCACCTCGGCAGTCGAAGAGTTGGAAGGCGACTCCGAGGAGCCGCCGGAGCCAGAGGCCGCACGCCATCGCAGCATGACAAACTCGGAATACGTGCCGGTTGATCCGTTTGACCCGGAAATCTTTAACCGGCGGTATCTGGGGAAAACCCTGAACCCTGAACCCTGAACCCTACTCCGCACTGACGACCTCAATCTTCAATTGCCCGATGACGTTGACCAGTGCCAGGAAGCTGGCCAAGCCCGTCGACAAATTCGAGTCGGCCAGCTTGATGTGATCGGCCGGCACCAGGCCCTCGCCCAGCGTGGCATCAAGCGGCACCCAGCAGTCGCCAAGATACATCTCCGTCCACATGTGATAGGCAAAGCCCTGGTGATTGGGGGCATAGACCAGTCCCATCGCCACACGGGCGGGGATGCCCGACGCGCGTGCCAGGGCTGCCAGCAACACCGCGTGCTCGGTGCAATCGCCTTCCAAGGTTTGCGCCACGTCGGCGGCGGTCGCCAGAGGCGTCTTGTAGTTCTTCTTCTGCATCTTTTGATAGACGAACTTTTCCAGGGCCAATGCGACTTCGGCGGGCTTTTCCTTGCCGGCGGCCGCCTCGCGGGCCAGTCTCAGCACCCCCGCATCGTCGCTCTGGATGGTTTCGTTCGGCTCCCGGTCCGCGTCCGTTGGCTGACTGGCGTCGCCTGGGCAGGACGGCTTCTGTGGGTCGATCGACGTGACCGTGATCTCGGCCGTATGGGGTCCGGTTGATTCCACCTGTTGCGTCGGCCCGGCCGCAAACCGCGCCACCGGGTCCGCGTCGTCCAATTCCACCTTGTACCGCACGCGCCGCAACGACCGGGAGTTTTCCAGCGGATGGGCCAAAGGCACCAGCGATTCATCGAAAATGTCAAAGGCCAGGCCACGGTCTTTGCCCATCGCGTCTTCTTTCGATGTGCGATAGGTCACCTGCTTCATCGCCCAGAACTCGGTCTTCATCGTGTCGCCGTTGCGATCGGTCCAGCGCACGCTGTTCAAGGTGATCCCTCCGTCGAGCGTGACCGTCGAATCGATCCGCAACAGGTCCTTCATGCCCGACAAGAACTCCGTCGACTCGTAGTCCAGGGCCTCTAGTTCCTCGGTGCAAAGACTGTTCAGGACCGGCACGAGGTAACGCAGCTTACGGCGTTCGCCGGGCAGCATCGGCTTGTGCAACAGGCTTTGATCCACGGCGAGGAAACCGCGCGCATCGTCCGGCCATTCGAGCGTGCGGGTGCTGGTTTTGCCGGCGACTTCGGTCGTGAGCGTGAGCGTGTGGCCCTCGACGCGGCCTTTGGTAATCGTCGGACTGGCGCCCAGCAAGGTTTCGTCGCGGAAGGAGATCAACCGGCCGTCGGTCGTCTCGACGCTCTCGATTTTCATGGTCACCTCCGTGCCTTCGCCGTTCCGCTTCATCGAGGTGCGGCTATCGATCGTGGCGACCAGCACCGGCTGCGACCCCTGCGTCTCGTATCGCTCGACCTGATGGAGATAACCGGTCCATTTTCCCTTGTGGTAGACGGCATGCCATGCCTCGCGCGGTCCGGCGGGTAACGACGGCTGCTGCGACGCTGCATGGCCGCACCCCGCCAAGACCACAAGCCCTAAGCCCATCACGCCGCAAAAGCAAAAGCGAGTTTGCATCATTCGGTCTGCCTGGAAAAGAGAATGCACCGACCCCGGCTTCGCCTGCCCGGAACGGTTGTGGCAAACCGTCAATATACCACCGGACCGGCTTCGCAACAGAAGCAAACCATAGCGGTCACCGGTCGTCCGTCCGCGCCACGACCACCACGCCCACGGCCCGCGCTCCGGCGCGAACGAGCAGCCGGGCAATCTCGTTCGTGGTGGCGGCGGTGGTCATGATGTCGTCGACCAGGAACACCGCCTGGCCCTCCAAACCCGCCGGCCGGCGCAGACGAAACGCCCCGCGCACGTTCGCCAGGCGCTCGGCCGGCGATAAGCCGCTTTGCGGGCGAGTGAAGCGGCGGCGCACGACGTGCCGCGTGCGAACGGCGACGCGCAACCGGCGGGCCAATACCTCGGCCAGAATCGAGGCGCTGTTCGTTCCCCGCCACCAGCATCGCAGCCAGTGCATCGGCACGGGGGCGACGAGATCGGCTTGCCATGCCCGCAGACCGTCGCCGAGCCGCTCCCAGACGAGCTCGGCCAGCGCCGCCGAAAGCGGCTCTTCCTGGGCATGCTTCATGCGCAGCACCGCCTCGCGCAGCTCGCCGGCATAGTCGCCGATGGCCCACGTCCGTGAAAAGTGAAACCGCTCGGCGACGCACTGCGGACAACCGTCCTCGGTGACCGGCGCCTGCCGCAACGACAAGGCGCATCGCGGGCACCGAGGTGCGGCGGCCGGAACGAGCCGAAACTGACAGGCGGCACAGAGCCGCGCCGGACATGCGGCGTCGAGCTCGGCATCGCACATCGCGCAGCGCGGAGGGAAAAGCAAGGCGTTGACCCCGCCGGCGGCGCCGCGGCCCAGTTGCCCGGCTTTTGCGAGGCTGTCACGCAATGTCGCACCAAGTTGAAGGCGTCGGTCGGGCAAGAATTGCGGGCCTCAGGACCAAGCGGCAAGTGACAACGCCTGACATTCTACAACGGTACGCGGCGGTCGTAGAGACAAATCGCGGTGGCTGGGGCAGAGCCGCGCGCTCGGCCCGTTCTCCAGTTGAAGCTCGGCAAGCGGGCGGCATCCGGTCGGAACAAAACTGGCCTCAGGTACATGGTATCACTATCGGTCCTGTGGCAGTGTCTTAAAGTTGTGTCGCTCGCCCACATCAACCCGAATCGCAAGTTTTAGTGTTGCGCTTTCGACAAACTCCGTGGCCGCTCCGCGGCCGGGATCTGAGCACCACCAGCGCACCGGCTTGATCGGAAGAAAAATTGTCCGCAGGCTCGCTCTCTCGCACGCTACTCACGTCCCCCGCATCAGCCCGAACCACTCGATTTGACGGCGCGGACAAAAGCGGACGCCGGCGCCTTCGCAATACTCCCGCAGCCAATGGCCCCGCCGGGCAAGCTGCTCGGCGTCCGTTCCTTGGGGCATCAAGAGCACGCGCGATCGATCGATTTCGGGCAAACCCCGCAGATAAGCCTCGGCCTCCCGGCAATCGCTGGGCTGATCGACTACGAACTTCACCTGATAGGGATAGTCGCGCACTAGGCGGCGGACCACGTCCGGGGCGTGCCGCGTCTGCTCGTGCCGGCGGTGCCAACGAGGGTTGGTGCGCGCTTTGGGCGCCGAGTTCGACAACTTGGGGCTGATCGACATCAGGTCGCAGGCCACCGGCAGGTCGAGCGTGCCCGCTGTTTCGATGGTGATGTGCAAGCCGCGCTCGCGCAATCCGTCGGCCAGCGGAATCACCTCGGCGAAGAGCATGGGTTCTCCGCCCGTCAGCACCACGTGCCGCGAATGATATTCGTCGACGCGGTCGAGGATTTCGGGCACCGACAGGTCTTCGCCTTCGGGCGACCAGGAAGCGAAGGGCGTATCGCAGAACCAGCAGCGCAGGTTGCAGCCGCTGGCGCGCACGAAGACGCTTTCGGCGCCCGTCAGCAGGCCCTCGCCTTGGATCGACAAATAGATTTCCGCGATACGCATCTAGGATTCATCATGCCAGAACCGCGGCCGCAAAAAAAGGCGCAACCCTGGCGGCCTGCGGCCGAACCTGGGGAGTGGCGGCCCGCGGCGGTGGGCCGTACACTGAAACAGCCGCTCCAGCCGACTGGCGTGCCGTGGCTTAATGACTGACGAAGAACAGGACAAGATTAAGGACCGGCCATGCCTAAAGATTTTCGGGCCGCGCTCGAAACCTTCGACAACCAATTCCCACAGCGAGAATACGTGATCGAGATCGTCTGCCCGGAATTCACGTCGGTCTGCCCCAAGACGGGCCAACCCGATTTCGGCACGCTCACCATCACCTATTCGCCCGCGGCCAAGTGCGTGGAGCTGAAAAGCCTCAAGCTCTATCTGCAACAGTTTCGCAATGAAGGCGTCTTCTACGAGCACGCGACCAACCGGATTCTCGACGACCTGGTGGCCGCGACCGGGCCGCGGTGGATGCGGTTGAATGCGGCATTCACGCCGCGCGGCGGAATCAGCACGACCGTGACCGCCGAATATGAGGTCGGCAAATGACGCGATTCGCCGGCCGGCGCGCCCGATTGACGAAGCTGGTCAAGAAACAGGGCGCCGAAGCTGTATTGGTCAGCAATCCGACGAACGTGAGCTACCTGAGCGGCTTCACGGGCGACGACAGCTTTCTGCTGGTCGGCGGCCAAGAGTCGCTCATGATCAGCGACTTCCGCTACGTTGTCCAGTTAAAAGAGGAGTGCCCGGACCTGAAGGCCCACATCCGCCCCAGGTCGACGCTGCTCGCCGACGAGACGGTCAAGGTCATCAAGTCTGCCCGGCTGCGGCGGCTGGCGATCGAGGGCGACTCGCTCACGGTGGCTACGCTCGGCCTGTGGGCCAGCGAATTGCCGAAGGTGTCGTTGCTGATCACATCGGGTCTGGTCGAGGAGCTTCGCCAGATCAAAGACAAGCAGGAGATCGACGAAATCCGCCAGGCCGTTGGCTATGCGGAACGGGCCTTTGCCACCTTTCGGGCCAACCTAAGCCTGACCCGGACCGAGAAAGAGCTGGCCGACGAGCTCGATCACCAAATGCGGCTCGCAGGCGCGGTGGCCAGCAGCTTTCCCACGATTGTCGCGGCGGGACCACGAGCGGCCTTGCCCCATGCCAGGCCGACAGACGAACCGGTCGACGGGGCCAATCTGTTGCTGGTCGATTGGGGAGCCAGCGGGCGAGGATACAAGAGCGACTTGACCCGTGTTTTGCTCACCGGTAGAATCTCGCCCAAACTCGAACGCGTGTATGGAGTTGTGTTACAGGCACAGCAGCAGGCGATCGCCGCCGTCGCGCCCGGCAAGACCGGCCAGGAAATCGATAGCATCGGCCGCGGCGTCATTGCCGACGCGGGCTTTGGCAAGTATTTTGGTCATGGCCTCGGACATGGAATCGGCCTCAACGTCCACGAACTGCCACGGCTGAGCGAGCTCAACGAAAAGCCGCTCGAACCCGGCATGGTAGTGACCGTCGAGCCGGGGATTTATCTGCCGGGCTGGGGAGGGGTCCGCATTGAAGACGACGTGCTCGTCACGCGGCGGGGCCACGAAGTGCTGACAAGCTGCCCCAGGCAGCTCGCTGAGGCGGTGGTGCAGTGAAGAAGCGAACCGCGTAAAGCTAACACCTATTGGAGAACTTCTGGCATGGCCAGTCAACCGCCCAATGCGGGCGACGTGTTCGATATGCGTAAGATTCGCCGACTCGTCGAGCTGATGAACGAGCACGGTCTGACCGAGATCGACCTGCGCGACGCCGAAGTGCGCATCCGGCTGCGAAAGGGGCAGGAAACGATGATTGCTCCCGCGGCCCCGGCGGCCGCGCCGGCTGCCGCCGCGCCCGCGGTCCAGCCGCCGCAGCAGCAGGCCCCGCAAAAACCGGCCGACGAAGCGTATGTGGCCTATATCAAGAGCATCATGGTGGGCACTTTTTTCACCTCACCGAGCCCCGAGGCGCCTCCCTTCGTCAAGGTCGGCGACCACATTGGCCCCGATTCGACGGTCTGCATCATCGAGGCGATGAAGGTCTTCAACGAGATTCCCGCCGGCGTTTCGGGGCAGATCGTGGCCGTGCTGGCTCAAAACGGCGATGCCGTCGAATATGGCCAGCCGTTGTTCAAAGTTGACACCCGTCATTGACGCGGCGCGCGGACTGAGGCCGGACGATGTATAAGAGAATCCTGGTTGCCAATCGCGGCGAAATTGCGCTGCGCATCATCCGCGCCTGCCGCGAAATGGGCATCGAAACGGTGGCCATCTACAGCGAGGCCGACCGGGGCGCGCAATACCTGGAGTTGGCCGACGAAGCTTACTGCGTCGGCCCGGCCAAGAGCATCGAGAGCTACCTGAAGATCGACCGCGTGATCAGTGCCGCCGAGATCGGCAACGTGCAGGCGATCCACCCCGGCTACGGCTTTCTCTCGGAGAACGCCCACTTCAACGAAGTCTGCCGGAGCTGCAATATCGACTTCATCGGCCCAACGCACGACGCAATGCGCAAGCTGGGCGACAAGAACGAAGCCCGCAAACTGGCCCGCGAGGCGAAGGTGCCCACCGTGCCCGGCAGCGATGGACTGATTTCCGACGAGCGGCAGGCGATCCAAGTGGCGCACGAGATCGGCTTTCCTGTGCTCATCAAGGCTTCGGCCGGAGGGGGCGGCCGCGGCATGCGCGTGGCCCTGAACGATCTGGCCCTGAAAAGCGCCATTCAACAGGCCCAAGCCGAGGCCCAGGCCGCCTTCGGCGACGCCAGCATTTACCTGGAAAAGTACATCGAGCATCCGCGGCATGTGGAAGTGCAGATCATCGCCGACCATCACGGCAACGCGATTCATCTCTGGGAGCGCGATTGCACCCTGCAGCGCCGCCACCAAAAGGTGATCGAAGAGAGTCCCGCGCCGCATTTGCCCGGCGACGTGCGCCAGGCGATCTGCGAAGCGGCTGTGCGGCTGATCAGAATGGCGGGCTACACGAACGCCGGCACGGTCGAGTTCATCGTCGACCGCCAGCACAACTTTTATTTCATCGAAGTCAACGCCCGCATTCAGGTCGAGCACCCGGTGACCGAGATGGTGACGGGCATCGACCTGATCAAGGCCCAACTGCGGGTGGCGGCGGGCGAGCCGCTGCCGTGGAAGCAGGAACACGTGCGGGTCTCGGGCGTGGCCATCGAGTGCCGCATCAATGCCGAGGATCCCCAGCGGAATTTTCAGCCGTCTCCTGGTAAAATCGAACGGATCATCGTGCCGGGAGGTTTTGGGGTGCGTTTCGACTCGCACGTTCATACGGGCTACGTCGTCTCGCCCCATTACGACTCGATGATCGGCAAGTTGATCGTTCACCAGGCGACGCGCGAGGCGGCCATCAGCTCGATGCAGAGGGCGCTGAGCGAGTTGCGAATTGAAGGGATCAAGACCACGGTTCCGCGGCTGCTCGATATCCTCCGGCATTCGGCGTTTGTCGACGGCCAGGTCGATACGACGTTTATCGAGCGGACGTGGGCGAGTTGAAGGTGATCTTGGATTTTCGATTTTGGATTTCTGAAATCGAAAATCCCAAAATCGAAAATCCCAAATCATGGTATTCGTTCGAGCGATTGAGGTAACAGCCAATGCCCATCCCATCCGTTCCGCCTTTGGGAAGCCCGCCGCATGCGGACACGCGAATTCGCCGAGTGGCGCTGCTGTTTGCCGGCGGACCCGCGCCGGCTGCCAACGCCGTGATTTCGACGGCCGCCGTTTCGTTCTTGCGCAACGACATCGACGTGCTGGGCATCATGCACGGCTATTCGCACCTGATGGAGTATTCGCCCGATCGGCCGCTGGAAGAGGACCGCGACTACATTAAGTTAACGCACCGAATCCTGAGGCGGACGCGCAACAGCCAGGGCATTCTGATCGGCACGGCACGCGCGAACCCCGGCCGCGACGTTTCGCATCCCGATCACCTGGCCGATCCCGCGCGCACGGCCGCCTTGAGGACGGTACACGAGGCACTGCTCTCCTTGGGCGTCGACGCGCTGGTGTCGATCGGCGGCGACGACACGCTCAAATCGGCCAACAAGTTCAAGCTCTTTCAGGAACACTTGCCGCCCGAGGCGAAGCGCATCCCGGTGGTCCATCTGCCGAAGACCATCGATAACGATTATATGGGCATCGACTTC
This sequence comes from Pirellulales bacterium, assembly GCA_035533075.1. Classification (NCBI taxonomy): domain Bacteria; kingdom Pseudomonadati; phylum Planctomycetota; class Planctomycetia; order Pirellulales; species Pirellulales bacterium. Next base: position 19,517 of record DATLUO010000072.1, read on the forward strand.
ACCTTCGGCTATTTCACCGCGGTCGAAACGCTGGCCAGCGAAATCCGCAATCTGCTGGCCGACGCCGAAGCGAACCGCAGCTACTACTTGACCGAAGTCATGGGCCGCAGCGCCGGTTGGTTGGCTTATGGCACGGCCATTTCCGGCGAGGCGAGCCTGGCGGTCAGCGTCGAAGACATCACCGGCAAGTATCGCGGCGAGGAGGAGGTCGCCGACGAAAAGACCGGCGAAAAGTCGAAGCGTCCGGTGATGGTGGTCGACGAGGTCGTGCGCCGCATCGTGGCCACCCTTCGTGTCCGCGAAGAGAAGGAAGGCAAGGACTTCGGCGTGATCGTCATGGCCGAGGGACTGGCGGAATACCTGCCGATGGAATTCTTGAAGGGGATTCCGCGCGACGAACACGGGCATATTGCCATCTCGCAGGTGAACATGTATCGCACGTTCGCGAAGCTCATCTCCAAGGAATATAACCGCCAGACGGGCAAGAACCGCAAGGTGACCGGCCTGCAGCTCGGCTACGAAGCGCGTTGTGCCCGGCCCTTGGCGTTCGACGTGATGTTGGGCAGCCAGTTGGGCGTGGGGGCCTATCGGGCGCTGGTCGAGCGCAACCTCAACGGCGTGATGGTTTCGGTCGAAGGGCAGCTTGAGTTGCACTATGTGCCTTTTGAGGAGTTGGTCGACCCGACCACGCTGGTTACGAAAGTCCGGCACGTCGAGCCCGACAGCGATTTCCACCGGCTGGCGCGGTTTCTGGAGACCTACGTCAACGAATAGACCGAAGACAGCCGTTGACAGTCCCGCGCCCGTTGATTAAAGTCCGCAACCTTGTTCGCCTGAACCCTCACCGGGAACACGATGCTTACCAATCGCTTGCAATCCGCTTTGCCCGCTCCGGATATTCTGACGAACCCGCATCGCGCCTTGCGCGACTTGGAGGCGGCGCACTATTCGGCCGCCCGCGCAGAACTGCCTGCGGCGCTGTTTGCGCCGCTGCACTATGAGCCAAACTATGCCTATCCGCTGGTTGTGTGGCTGCACGGCGCGAGCGACGACGAAAGCCAACTCAAACGCGTCATGCCGCTGATCAGCATGCGCAATTACGTGGCGGTAGCCCCCCGCGGCCCGCGCCGACAAGACCGCGCCGCCGGCAAGCCGGCTTACACTTGGCCGCAAACCGCTGCCGACTGGGCGGTGGCCGAGCAACGCACGTTTGAGGCCATCGAGATGGCCCAGGACCGCTTTCATATCTCACCCCGGCGGATGTTCGTGGCCGGTTACGATTGCGGAGGAACGATGGCCTTCCGCCTGGCGATGGATCATCCCCATCGCTTCGCGGGCGTGCTCTCCCTGTGCGGGCGGTTTCCCAACAATCAGACGCCCCTGCGGCGGCTGAGCGATTGTCGCAAGGTGCCTGTGTTTCTGGCCTGCGGCCGCGACAGCCACGTTTATGCCAGCGCCGAAGTGTGCGGCAATCTGAGGCTGTTCCACAGCGCCGGCATGAACGTGTCGTTGCGGCAATATCCCTGCGGGCACGAGATCGCGCCGGCCATGCTGGCCGACATGGACCGCTGGATCATGGAGCAGCTCACGGCCGGATCGCCCGCGGCCGTCAACGAGACCTCGGCGCGCTAGATGCGTTGACAGGCGCAGCGGCTTTCGATACAACCTCGCAACCTTTCCCCGGTTTCACGCTGGCACGCCTGGGGCCGACACCTGTCTGGCGGCGGCGGAAATCGGCCGCTCTCACAAGTTGATCGTTCCAAATCCCCCGACCGCGTCGGCGGCCCGAGTCCGTCGCGCGCGGTTGCAGATCGGCGTTCCGCATGGCAAAGCCCACTCCCGCCAAGCCCACCGAAGCACGCGCCGGACGGCTGAAGTCGCGCCTGCTGACCGCCGGGCGCGTGGCGTCGCACATGGCGGCGTGGGCCGGCCGCAACCCACTGCAAGCCGCGATTATCAGCGGCATCGTGCTCCTGCCGGTGCTGCCGATCGTCGTGGTGCAATGGTCGCTCAGCCGTCACTTGCCGAAGCAGCCGGTCGTATCCGGTGTCGAGGCCGCGCTGGCCGCGCTCGACCAGGGCGACTTTTCCGGCGCGGCAGAGATCGCCCATTCCTTCGGCGCCGAAGGGCCGATGACGGCCGACGAGCTCCGCGCAAAACCGTTCCTACTGGGAGTGGCTGCCGATCACGACGCCGACCGTCTGCTCGGCCGGCAGCAGCGCCGCTTGCGCGCGGTCGCCGCCCGTTACTTGAGCGAGGCCCGCGTCTTGGGCTTTTTCGACGGACGGGAAGGCGAAGGCCTTTTCTTATTGGGCAAGGATCTCTACGAAAGCGGCCAGGCAGCCGAGAGCGTCAGCGTGTTGGAGCAAGCGCTCAAGAGCAACCCTGAACGCCTCGAGCTTCATCGGCTGCTCACCGGCGCCTACCTCGATCAGGCCGAACCCCAATATCACCAGGCGCTGGCCCACAACACCCGCTACCTGGCCGATGAACACCTTTCCTCGGCCCAGCGACAGCAGGCGCTGTTCCAGCGCAGCCGAATTGAGTTTGCCCTGGGCGATTACACCGCTTGCCTCAAGTCGCTCACGGAAATCCCCGACGAGTCTCCGTTGCACCAGCAGGTGGCCGTCATGCGGGCCTTGCTGTTGGAACGGGAAGCCGACTCGCTAGACGAACAAAACGCCGCGCAAGACAAGCGCCTGGCCGATGAAAAGCGCCGCTCAGCAATTCAATTGCTGGAACCGCCGACGGGGCATCGTCGTTCGTCCGACGCATTGGCGCCCGATGCGGCCTATCTGATCGGCCGCCTGCGTCTGGCGCTCGGCGAAGAGGAGGCGGGCCTTTCGCAATTGCAACACACCGCGCAGCGCTGGCCCGACACCGAGGCCGGCTTCGCCGCCGGCATTGCCGCGGCCCAACGGCTAGGTTCATTAGGACGCCCGAGCGAGGCGGTCGCGGCCTACCGCGACGCGCTGAAATCGCTCGATCCCGAAACGCAGTTCAAAAACCGCTGGCTCTCGCTCGATGAAGTGCGCACGTGTACGCTCGACGCCTACCAAGAATTGTTGCGCCGACAGCAGTTTGAGCCGGCGATCAGCCTGGCGGTCGATTGCCGGCCGGTGCTGGGGGCGACGAGAGCGCTGCAACTTGAGGCCCAAGCGCACGCACAATGGGGCCGGCACCTGTTGATGGTGGCCGGAGGCGGCGATACTCCAGAGCAGATGAAGCAGCTTTCCACGGGCCGCCGACGCTTGCGGCAAGCCGGCATCCTCTATGGCCGTCTGGCCGAAATGCGGCTGGCCTCGCGCGAGTATACCGACGACCTCTACGACGCGGCCGAAGCCGAGTTGGCCGGTCACGACTACGCGGCCGCGGTGACCACGTTCCGAAAGTACCTGGACGTCGAAGCACGCAAGCGGCGCCCACGGGCGTTGCTGGCACTAGGGGAATCGTTGTTGGCCTCCGGACAGCCGGCCGCTGCGCTGGAGCCGCTCAAAGAGTGCATCGAGTTTCACCAACGCGACGCGGCGATCTACGAAGCCCGCTTGCTGGCCTCTCAGGCCTATCTCGAAATCGCTCAGACCGGTCCGGCCGAGAAGTTATTGCTCGACAACCTGGACGGCGCCGCGCTCAGTCCGGCCAGCACCGAGTGGCGCAATTCGCTGTTCGCGCTCGGCCGGCTGTTGTATGAGGCGGGCCGATACCACGAAGCCATCGGACGGCTCGACGAGGCGACGGCCCGCTATCCGACCGCTGCCGGCGCCGACGAGGCCAATTATCTGGCGGCCGAAAGCTATCGCCGCAGTGCTCTGGAAGTGCAAAGGCAGGAGCAGCAGGAAGCCACCGCGGAAGGCCGGCTGGCCCGTCGCCGCGAATGGACGCAATTGTTGGAAACCGGCCTGGCGCGCTACGAGAAGGAGTTGAGCGCCATGCTGGTTCGCCAAGAACAGCGGCCTTTGACGCGGCTGGAACAAGCGGTCCTGCGGAACTGCTTTTTCGCACGGGCGGACATCCTATTCGATCTCGGCCGCTACCAGGAAGCGATTCAGGCTTATGCCAGCGTCACAAACCGCTATCAGCAGCGTCCCGAAGTATTGCCGGCCTACGTGCAAATCGCCGCCTGCTATCGCCGCTTGGGACAGGCCGACAACGCCCGCAGCACCTTGGAGCAAGCCAAATATGCCCTGAAGCATCTGGGCGAGGATCTTCCCTTCGAGCAAACATCGAATTATACGCGGCAGGAATGGGGACAGTTGTTTCAAACGCTGGGCACGCTATGACGACCGACGCACCAACGACGCTCTGGGAAACCGACGTGCTCTTGCAGTTGACGGCGCGCCGGCACGCCTTGCTGGAGCAGCTTTACGTTTTGGGGCGGCGGCAACTCGAACTCATCGACGAACGCGACATGAACCAGCTCATTCACGTGTTGTCGGCCAAGCATCACGTGCTGGCGGAGTTGCAGCAGGTCGAGAAGCGAATCGATCCGTTTCGCAACCAGGATCCCGAAAGCCGTCGCTGGCGCAATCCTCAAACGCGCGAAAGCTGCGGCGACCACGTGAGCAAGGGAGACCAATTGCTGCGCGACATCCGTGAACAGGAGAAGCTGGCTGAAGAGCGCCTGCGACGGCACCGCGACGAGGCGGCCGCTCGCCTGCGTCTGGCGCACTCGGCGGCCCAAACGCGCCTGGCCTACTCGGCGCCCGTCTCCGCCACCGGCCGTCTCGACCTCTCGACCAAGGACTGACCGAGATGACCTGCGACACGCAATCTGCCGCGAGCCCCTTTTTGAGTGCCGATTCCGACCTGGAAACGGTGCTGGCCGCCTGGCACGGCGCCACGCTCCGCCTTGAGCAGACCCACGAGGCGCTGCGGGCAGAAGTTCAACGCCTGACGGATGAGCTGGAGATCAAGAACCGCGAGCTGGCCCGCCAGAACCGCCTGGCCGATCTGGGCCAAATGGCGTCGCACATCGCTCACGAAGTGCGAAACAACCTCGTGCCCGTGGCGCTCTATCTCAGCGTGCTGCGGCGACGTATTGCCGGCGACCCACCGGCATTGGCGGCGCTGGAAAAAGTCGAGCACGGAATCAATTCGCTGGGCGCCACGGTGAACGACCTGCTGAACTTTGCCGCCGATCGCGATCCGCAACTCGCGTCGGTGACACTACGACCGCTGATCGACGAGATGTACGCATTGCTGGCACCGCAGCTCGCGGCACAGTCGATCGAGCTGGTGAACGAAGTCGGCCACGATCTGGCGATGATCGCCGACCGCGAAATGTTGCGCCGGGCGGTGCTGAACGTGTCGTTGAATGCGCTCGATGCGATGCCCGACGGCGGACGGCTCACCGTGCGCGCCTGGCAAGAGCCGGGCACGGCGACGCTGGAAATCTCCGACACGGGACCGGGGCTTTCCCAGGAGGCATCGAACCGGGCGTTTGAACCGTTTTATACAACCAAGCCGACGGGCACGGGTCTGGGGCTGGCGATTGTCTATCGCATGGCCCAATCGCACGGCGGCCAGGTGACGATGGGCAATGTGCCTACGGGAGGCACGGCGGTCACGCTCCGCCTGCCGGAGAGGCGGAGGTGATTTTGGATTTTCGATTTTGGATTGCTGAGTCGAGAATCCAAAATCCAAGATCCAAAATCCAAAATGCGAACCGGTGTTGAGAAGAATCTATGACTAAACCGAGAGTCAACCTGCTGACGCTACGCCCCGCGGAGCTCAAGGGACGAGTTCTGGTGGTCGACGACCACCGACAGGCGCGTGAGTCGATGTCCGACATCTTGCGCCAGGCGGGCCACCAGGTACAGTGCCTTTCCAGCGCCGTCGAGGCCGTCAAGCTGCTCGACCACGAGAGCTTCGATGTCGTGATCACCGACCTGCAGATGCCCGGCATGACGGGACTCGAATTCGTGCGGCAACTTGCCAAGCGGCCCCACGGGGCGCAGGTCATCATGGTGACGGCCTACGCCACCGTGGCCTCGGCCGTCGAGGCGATGCGGCACGGCGCCTTCGATTACATTGAAAAACCCTTCGCGGCCGACCGGCTGGAGACGCTGGTCGAACGGGCGCTCGGCCACGGGCGGTTGATCGATGCCGGGCAAGCCTTGCCCGCGGCCGGTTCCTGCCAGCCGCCGGTGATGATCGGCAACAGTCCGGCGATGCGGGCCCTGCGTGCCTGCATCGCACGCGCCGCGCCCACCATCGAAACCATTCTGATCATGGGCGAGAGCGGCACCGGCAAAGAACTGGTGGCGCGGGCGGTCCATTCCGCCAGTTTGCGCGCCCAGACGCCGCTGGTCGGCCTGAACTGCCCGGTGCTGTCGGCCCAGTTGATGGAGAGCGAGCTTTTCGGTCACGAGCGGGGTGCCTTCACCGGCGCCGAGACGGCGCGCACCGGGCGGTTCGAGCTCGCCAACGGCGGCACCATTTTGCTCGACGAAATCAGCGAGATCGACTTGTCGCTGCAGGCCAAGCTGCTACGCGTGCTGCAAGAGAGGACGTTCGAGCGCGTCGGCTCCAGCGAGACCCGGCCTCTGGACGTGCGGGTGTTGGCGACCACCAACCGTGATTTGCGATCGGAAGTCGCCGAAGGCCGGTTTCGCGAAGACCTTTTCTTTCGGTTGGCCGTCATTCCGCTGGAAGTGCCGCCGCTACGCAACCGCCGCGAAGACATCGCTCCGCTGACCGAACACTTTCTGACGCGGACGGCCGCTCGACTCAGCTCCGAGCTGTGTGATCTCGATGCCAGCGCCCTGGCCCTCTTGCACAGCTATCACTGGCCGGGCAATGTGCGCGAGCTGGAAAACATCATCACACGGGCCAGCGTGCTGCACGCCGGCGACGCCATCTCCGCCGAGGATCTGCGGCCCTGGCTGATTGATACGCCCGGCGAAGCGACCGACGCAGCCGACCGGCTGCCGCTGGGCCTCAGCCTGCGGGAGATGGAACGCAAATTGATCGAGGCGACGTTGGACCACTTTGACGGACACCGGGCGAAGACCGCCGAGGCGCTTGGCATCGGCCTGCGGACACTTTCCGGCAAGCTCAAGGAATACGGCTACGCGCCGCGGACCAAGAAGTTTGCCAGAGCGGCCTGATCGGCAGTATCTGCCTGTCGCCGCGCAGTTTTTGCCGTGACCAACTGGCCCCGAACAATTTGCCGCGAGAAAACCCAACGCAACCCTCAGCGCAAACAACGAATGACAAACACCGTGCTGGTACGAACTTGGGACCGACCCGGCACTCGTATGTTTCCAAGTCAACGGCCCTGATTATCGGTTACGGCATCCTGCTTGCTTGAACACAAACGAACATGCTTAACGACCTGTTTAATTCGACGACGATCCCCGTGCTGGAGCAGGTCGTCAACTTCGCGCAGATGCGCCACCAGATTCTGGCGGGAAATATCGCCAACCTCGATACCCCGGGGTATCGCACGCGCGACCTGTCGGCTGACCAGTTTCAAGCGAATCTTCGCCAGGCGATCGAAACCCGCGACACGCAGGCGACCTCGCTCACGGCTTTAGACAACGGCAATCCCTTTTCGCCGGTCAAATCGAGCTTGCAGGGCATCTTGCGGCACGACAACGACAATGTGGGGCTGGAGCAACAACTGATGGAGATTGCCAAGAACGAGATGCAGCACAACATCGCGCTGACGATTATGAACAATCAGCTCCAGTTGATCGGGGCCGCCATTAGCGAGAAAGCGTAGAAATGATTTCCTCCCTCGACGTAAGCACCAGTGCCCTTGTCGCCCAGCGAGTGCGGCTGACGGCCATCGCCAATAACATCGCCAATCTTTCCACCACGCACAACGAGGCGGGCGAATTACAGCCCTTCCAGCCGCGATACCCGGTGTTTCAGTCCGACGACAGCGTGCGCGGTCCTTATGGCGTGTCGGGCGTCAAGGTCGGCTCGGTGCAAATTGCCGATGTCGAGCCGCGCTGGAAGTACCAGCCGAATCACCCCGATGCCGTCAAAGACGGTCCGCACACGGGCTATGTCGCCTATCCCAATGTCGACCTGATGAGCGAGTTCACGGACGCATTGGAATCGACCCGCGCCTACGAGGCCAACCTCGGCGTGATCGATGTCACTAAACAAATGATTCAAGAAACCTTGCGCATTCTTGCCTGAAGTCAGACCGTCCGAAACCGAAGAGCCCTAGGAGTGAGTCGTGGCGACGATCAATCCCGTACAAGTGCCCTCCATCACCCAGTTGCCCGCAACCGCCGCAGTCAACGGTGCGGAGCAATCGAGCGGCAGCTCGTTCAAGAGTATCCTGCTCGACTCGATCGACCAAGTGAACTCGATGCAGCAAGACGCGAACCGGGCCGTCGAGCAGCTTGCCACGGGCGGCGATGTCAGCCCCGCCGAAGTCTTTACTGCGGTGCAAAAGGCCGACCTGGCTTTCCGCATGATGATGCAGGTCCGCAACAAGCTCGTGCAGGCCTATCAAGACGTCCAGAACATTCGAGTATGAATGGGTTCAGGGTTCGAGAGGGTTCAGGGTTCGAGAAAGTTCAGGGTTCAGGAAGCCGAGTGAAAAGTGAAAAGCGCGAGCAAGGAGTACGCATGGTGCAACCAGGACTTCTTTTAGCTTGACTGAACCCCGAACCCCGAACCCTGAACCCCGAAACCTGAACCCTGAACCCTGAACCCTGAACCCTTCCATGGACTTCCTGAACAAAGCCTTCGCCCAGCTTGCCGAGCTGTTTCGCTCGATGTCGCCCGGCGCCCGGATCACGGCCGGGTTGCTGCTGGCCGTGGTCGTGGCCAGCGCCGGCTTTCTGTTCAACCACCAGGTTACGGGCGGCGATGCGTACTTGCTTGAAGGACAGCACTTTTCGACGGCCGAATTGCAGGCGATCGAGAGCGCCTTCGGCCAGGCCGGCCTGAACAACTTTGATTTCGACGGAGGCCGCGTGCGGGTGCCGCGCGCCCAAAAAGCGAAGTACATGGCGGCCTTGGTTGATGGCAACGCCATGCCCGCCCATTTCGGTTCGCATCTCGACGCCGCGGTAAGCAAGCCAAGTCCGTTCACCAGCAAGCAACAGCAGGACGCGATGCTCAAGATCGGCCTGCAAAAAGAGTTGGCGGCGGTCATCACTCAGATGAAGGGCGTGGAAACCGCGTCGGTGTTGTACGACGTGCAAAAGAAGGGCGGTCTGAAACTCGAAACCACCGTGACCGCCTCGGTCAGCGTCAAGCCGGTCGGCGAAAACCCTTTGCCATCGGATCAGGTGCCGAAGATCCGCGCGCTGGTGGCAAGCGCCATAGCGAACCTGACGCCCGAGCAGGTGACGGTCGTCGATTTGAACGGACCGTCGTATCAGGCCACGGGCAACAAGAACGTTCATGACGTCTTCGACGATCCCTATGCCCAGCGGGTGAAATACTGGCAAGGCCATTATGAGAGAACGATCCTCCAGGCACTGAACTATGTGCCAGGAGTGGTGGTTACCGCCAATGTCGAGCTCGATCCGCACACCAAGCTGCAAGAAGAAAAAACCCGCGTCGATTCCAAAAACGTGGTGCCTTTGTTCGTGCAAGACGAGACCGACACGGAGCAGACCGATGCCGCCAACCCGTCCGGACAACCGGGACTGCAGGCCCAGCAGCGGCCCAACGCGCCGGCCACGCTGCCGGCCCAGGCACGCGGCAGCCACACCGAAAAAGAACGCAGCTCGCGGCGCGAGCAAAACGACGCCCCGCGCGACTGGACGAGGACCGAGACGGCACCGCTGACTCCCAATCGCGTCACGGTGACGGTTGCCGTTCCGAGCAGCTATTTCGAAAAGGTGTATCGCGATCAAAACCCGTCGCCGCCCGACCAGCCCCCGCCGCCCGTCGATAAGAAGGCGCTGGCCCAAATCCAGACCGATGAAACGAGCAGAATCCAAAACTCGATTGCGCCTTTGATCCCGCAAGTCGATCCCACGGCCGACCCGCGTCCGTTGGTCACCGTGACCCCGTTTCATCACTTACCCGCGGCGGCGATCCCCGTTCCCGCCACCAGCGAGATCGCGCTCGGCTGGCTGGCCGCCAATTGGAGCACGGTGGGCATGACCGGTCTGGCGCTCCTCAGCCTGGTCATGCTCCGCTCGATGGTCCGTGCCGCTCCGGCCCCGTCGGCCACGCCCGACATGCCGCTTCCGCCGCCACCTCCGTCAGTAGAAAAGACAGCCGAGAAGGGCGTTGCCGAGGGCGAAGGCAAAGGTGCAAACCGTCTCAAACGACGCTCCGGCTCGGGCCAATCGCTCCGCGAAGAGCTGGCAGACATGGTTCGTGAAGATCCCGACACGGCGGCCAGTATTCTGCGCAGTTGGATCGGCAACGTGAGTTAAGCCATGAGCAAAATCGACGAACGCCTGCGCCGCGCCGCAATTCTGATCGCCAACCTCGATGACGCGATGGCCGATCAGTTGCTCGACCAGCTTCCCGCCGAAGAAGCCGCGCGGCTGCGGCGGACGGTGGTCGAGTTGCACGGCATCGCACCTGGGGAAGAGCGGCAGGTGATCAGCGACTTCCTTCGCCGGCCAGCCACTCCACCTCATCCGGGCGTGGAGCTCGACGCGGGGTTGGCCCGGCGACTGTCGCAAGACCACCGGCCGGCGCAAACGGAACAAAGCGACAGTGCGAAGCCCTTTCGGTTTCTGCACGACGCGCACGGCGAGAAATTGACTCCCTTCATCGCGGGCGAGCGCCCGCAAACGATTGCAGTCGTGATTTCGCACTTGCCCGACGATCGAGCTGCGGCGGTGCTGGCCACGCTGGAGGGCGAGTTGCAGGCGGAAGTGATTCAGCGACTGATCGATCTCGACCAGGCCGATCCCGAAATCGTGCGCGAGGTCGAGCGCGGACTGGAGTCGCGGATGCTCGAGCAGGCGGTGACCGAGCGTCGTCAGGAAAGCGGATTGCAATCGGTGCTCCGCATTCTCGACGCGGCCCGGCCGGGCTTGCGCCGCGCGATCATGACCAATCTCGCGCGGCACGACCGTCCGCTGGCGCAGCGGCTCCGTCCGCAACGGTTCGAGTTCGACGACCTGCGCGGCGTCGACGACGCGACCTTGGCCACGATTCTGGCGGCGGCCGGCAGCGAGCTGGCGCGCCTGGCCTTGGCCGGCGCCGACGAAGAGTTGGTCGAACGCATTCTGGGGCCGTTGACTCCCATCGAGGCCAAGAAGATGCGCCGGATGATCGAGAATTTGGGACCCCTGCGATTGAGCGACGTCGAAGAAGCGCAGCGCGAGGTGGCCCGCATTGCCTGCCAGCTTGCGTTGGAAGGAAGAATTGATTTACCCAGAGGCGACGAGATACTAGCGAAAGCGTGAGTCAGCCAATTTTCGATTTAGGATTTTGGATTACCCAAATCCACAATCCACAATCCACAATCTTAATATGCCCCCTGTGATCAAAGCCGCATCCGACCCGGGCGCCCGCTCGGTGGCGTTCAACTTCGACGACTTGGCGTTGGAAGCCGAGGCGCACTTGCGGCGCGTGCGGGCACAGGCGGAACAAATCGTGGCCAAAGCGGCGCAAGAAGCGGTGGCCGTGCGCCAAGCGGCCGAAGCCGAAGGGCGGCAGGCCGGCACCAAGGCGATTGACAGCATGGTCGACGAAAAGATCTCCAGGCAATTAGAGACCGTGCTCCCGGCGCTGCGGACCGCGATTGCCGAGATCGAGCGATCGAAGCAATCTTGGCTGGGGCACTGGGAACGAGAAGCGCTTCACCTGTCGGCCGCGATGGCGGCACGCGTTTGCCGGCGCCAGGCGATGCAAGAGCCTCAGATCACCTTGGATTTGCTGAAAGAAGCATTGGAGCTCGCCGGCGGCAACGCCAGCGTCCGCATCTTGCTCCACCCCCACGACCACGCCGCGTTAGGACAACAGGTAGAAAAGCTCGTTTCGGAGTTTTCTCGGCTGGCGGCAGCCGAGATCGTGGCCGACGCGCAAATCAGCCGCGGCGGTTGCCGGGTGGAAACGGACTACGGAGTCATCGATCAGCAATTTGAAACACAACTGGAACGGATTGAAGAAGAACTATTGCAGTGATATCAGGCAACGTCTCGGGGGTTGGGGGTTGAGGGTTGGGAACAGCGCACCTAACACCTAACGCCTCGGCAATGGTGGGCCGGCGCTCGCAAGCTCGCTGGTCCTACCCT